>JANQHA010000174.1 GCA_028282865.1 Oligoflexales bacterium | reverse complement strand
TTTAATCAATTGACTCATAGCGCCGTATCTAGAGACATTCCTATAAAAATTTCCAGCTATAGAACTAGCCATGGTGCTGAGGTTGATTTAATTGTCGAGCTAAACTCGCAGACTTGGGCAATAGAAGTAAAGTGTTCTAAAAATATTGGTCCACATGACTTACGAGGAATGAAAAGCTTTGAAAAATACTATGGAAAACCTTTTGAAAAAATTATCGCGTATACAGGTGAAATTAAGAAGGTCATTGAAGATGTTACAGTTTATCCCTGGCAAGATTTACTAAAAGAAATGGGATTGTAAGCACCACCCTCTGGTTAAAATGTTAACATACCTATTCCGGTAAATAGCTATATAACCTTACCAATTGCGTGCCAATAATATGCACTCATCTATTATGTCAACAACACCTCAAAATTATTAATATTTATGAAGAGATCCATGACCCATGCCATCAGTCAAAAGCCACTTCTCGACGATTCTTAAAAAAGATATTGACAATTTACCCTTACTGGAGTCTTTTACGGCTTTAAACCTCAATTTCTAAGGTTGTGGATCGTGTATCTAATTAGAGCATTGTTAATTTCGTGCTTTATATACGGGCAAAGTGTGATGGCATGTAGAGTGGTTTGCAGCCCCGATCAAACATCTGCAAAGTTGCCTGAAGTACTGATCCTTTGTGGTTTGGATCACGAAGAGCTATTTACTTTAATAATCGACCAAGCCAACGTCGCTAGTGGGTTACATTGTCTTACCGATAAAACGGACCGCTTACTAGCAAACTGTAAAACAAAAGATCCCAAGGTATCACCGCAGGCAAGTGTCATTTTTTACCGATCTATAAAAGAGACCATTATTGACAGCAAGTCAGGCGTCGGCAAGAAACATAGCCAAAAGAAATTGAAAGTGGTTTTTTCTCAAGAATTTAAAGATAGCGCCCAGAAACCTAAAGTCAAAACCTATGAGTACGATCAAGACCTTAATGAATGCCAAAGCACATCTGATCGCTAAAAGTTATATCCGAGATAGGCAGTTGATGTCCCTATTCTAAATTTGTAGCCCCAAACTAAAGTTAGCAAAATAGTCTTGAAAAGTCGTATTTCGACCAATTTCTATACCCAGCCCCGGTATCGCTATCTCTTTTAGAAAAATATAGGTGCCAATACCGTATGATTGATAGCTGAGTTCGCTTGCTGAATCATTTCGATATTGAAGATGTCCAGCGTCGGCAAACGGAGCAATCGTCCAGGTGCCGATAGATAGAGATCGGATTGGCACCTGATAGTCAAAAGACGCTGCAATATATGATTCCGGCCAAGCCCCTAAAGCAGGAATACCACGAAATCCTTTTGTTAAACCTAGCCTAAAGATATCGGTGTCAGAACCTCCGGTAAGCCTACCGCCTTGAACCTCCCCTAAAACCGCATGACCAAGGATCGACGGAACTCCGATGCGAACCTTAGAGGATCCTAGGGTTGAGAATCTATGATCATCTGACCTAGAAAGATCTCGTAATATGCTTGCGTCGAAAATGACCCCACTATTGTAGTAGAGCTTATAATCAGAGTAGTCATAACGAAGCCTTATCCCAGCTTTGGAAACTCGATAATCTTTTGGCTTTTGATAGGTAAGAAGGTTTTCATACTCATTTATTTGTAAAACATACCTCAGCGCCGGAGAGAAGTTTTTGAATTGATACCCTAACCCTAAAACTGCAGCTAGGCGATTTTCATGAAAGCCAAATACCTTCTCTGTGCCGTCGTATAAATAGTAGTCTCGGTTTGACCTGGAGTGAGAAGCCAGAAAACTCCAATTAGAAAGAAAAACTTTTTTATCATCAAAATGGAAGAAATAAGTATTACCAGAACTTCCAATAGAGCCACCAATAGCGAAAATTTTTCCTAGTCCTAAAAAATTACTATCTAGCAATACTAGGCCATATTTTTCCTCGCCACCACTTCCCGCCGCCACTATAGGGATAGGAATAAGAGACCATTTTTCCTCCACATTAATATGAAAAGAATTATTATTTTTTTTGACCACAACTTTAGAAAAATGCTTTGCGTTGTATATGCACTGCGATAGATATGTTTCAGGGTCAGGCTCATCAGTGGACATCCGTCTCAAACACTTTTTGAGTAAAGCCTCGATATAGATGCCCAACGTCTTGGTATTCCCCTCAACCTGGACAGTTAACTCATCGGTATTAGCGCTGGAGTATGATGGTATGATGAAAAAAAATAGAACTAGAACTAAAAATAACTTCGCAGACCTCACTACCCTCACCTCCTAAACAACTCACCTAAAAACCACAATAACGATCACGCCGCGTCTGTAAATCTTTAGCCAAGGCCTTTCTAGGTTGTTCTTCTTGGCTAAACTGACTTAAATAAGTATTTACCTCTAAAAACTCTACACTAGCCTCAATTTTTTTAAAAATCTTTGGGAAAACGTCACCGGGTGCAAGAACATGATGAAGGCCCTTGCTATAAACTAATAACATATTCTTGCCACGAAATTTGCTAAGCAACTCATAAACACCATGCCTAACTACCATAGGTCCGCCATCTTTATTCAAACCATCTTTTCGCTTCATCTGCCCTTCTGGCATAAATATGCATATGTCATCTTGATGGACCCCTGCTAAAAATTTCTGCCAAGACTCATCTCTCTTTCTAGAAATACCAATAGTTTTGGGAGATAAACGTGAAAGGATAAAACCAGCAATAGGCCGACTAAGAGTGACATCAGCTACTGGTATCACCAATCGTCGCGACAATAGCCATAAAAAACGATAAGGTACGGCGACACCGTAGACAAATTCAAACAAGCTCGTATGATTTAGAATCAAAACCAATGATACCTGGCTCCAATCGTCAGGTGGCCTAGATACCCAATCAAGCTTAGAAGGATAAAAAAGGTAACCTAAGGTTTTTAATACGGCTAAAAATACAAACCTTATATAGTCCACACTATTTACCCGGTGCACTCAATGTTTTATATTCATAATGAATCGTCACATCCTGTCGATTACCATTGCTGTCTAAAATATTTGACACGCCCTTATATTCAATCAGTTTCTTTAACTGTTTATCATATACCAGGCGAATTTTGGGAGCAAAAAAACTTAGTAACCAATTGGAGAGCTCTAGATTCGCTACAACCTGCTTTCCAGAAGTATCAGTCTGCTTAATTTTAAAACTATAAAAGTCTAACTCACTTGGAAGAAGCAGTTTCAAAGCAATATCTTGTTTTTC
>JANQHA010000079.1 GCA_028282865.1 Oligoflexales bacterium | reverse complement strand
GGATCTAGATTAGCTCCACATCATCACTGCCGCCTGGGTAGCAGAAGCTCCCGAGGCATGGTGCTAAGATGCCCCGGTTACGACTGTAGCTTATATTCGTAGTAAACTTTTACCTCTGACCCAGCCGGAGGTGCAGTGTTTAAGACGACGGTTTTTCCACTAAGATTGTAGCCGCCTTGATAAGCCACGCCATCCACTTTGATGACAATACTATCTTCGATCGGTATTTGACTCAGGGTAAAGTTAATCTCAAGAGTGGTACCGATATCAGCCGAAATGGCCGAAAGCACCTGCTCATAAGACGCGGCACAGATCGGCTGCGATATCCCACCTGTCATATTCACCGCATCAACATAACGGTTGCCGACATTGTATGCAGTATTACATTCAGATGAATTTCTTTGAACCAGAGCGTAAACCTTTGCGGTATCACCGACATTTCTATTTAAATCGTTGGTGAAGTAATCGACTAAATCTTGCGGTTGCTTGGGGCATGAGCCACCAGTACTGCAGTTGTCTTCATCGCTTACGATCAGAACCGCTGCCATAGAATCTGGCCGCACCCAAGAATCATTGGTTCCAGGCTTTTTCATTCCAAAACCCTTGATGGCCATTGGTATTCCCTGTTCATGGCCACTGCCGTTAGTTCCTAAGCCATCAATAGCGGCTTCAAAAAGATTCTTTTGAGTTTCGAAAGATTGCGAACCATCACCTTTTTCAAGAAGTAGCCTTAAATTAGATTCGGAAGCATCCGTCGTCGTAACCGCTACGCTCCAGTCAGCTGACTTGACGAAATCCAGGAGAGGCTCTAGGTTCGCAAGCTTATCCTGTTCGTCTGACATCGAACCAGAGTTATCGACAACTAAGAGAAGGTCCAGTTTTTTGTCAGAATTTTGGTTTTGATGAAAGACATCAGATCCGTTCGCAATTCCATAGCCACCAGATCCAACCACTTCGCCATCAACACAGACGACGCCCAAGGTCAAACACTCTACAGATACCTCTGCGGTGGCGTCAGCGTTACCTCCAGGCCCAGTGCCACTACCTTCCAAGTCATCTCGGACAATCTCGTCACCTTCGACTTCTTTAAAAGCTGGGTCGCCACCGCAGCCAACAATAAATAGACTGACTAAAGTAATGGCTCCTGCCCACCGGACGATAGCTCGCCTAGCTGCATTTCTTATCTTCATAACGCCTTCCTCCAATTGTATGGCTTATGAGATTTTGGCTATTTCTATGATCCTCTAATGCCCAAAAATCTCTGCTGCCACCTAATTCCAGCCGATTTCTCGACTAAAAAAAACTATCGGCCCGACCTTGGTAAAATTGACCAACCTTAGAAAAAAATGATTTACCCATTTAATTTCAACAGTTTATACCTAAGAAAAGCCGGCTATTTTCTCAGGTCACGGCAGCTATAGAGCCGATTTTGTGGGCGAAGGGCTAATAAGCGTTAATGGCAAGACTACGCCAAATCAGAGGCTATCGGGGCATTCCTACTCGCACTGTTGAAGCTGCTTGACTCATTTTCTCACTGAATTTTCATGAGTACCGTGGCAATATTTATCATGCGTCATTTCGGAGGATATAAATAATATGACTTCATTTGCTAAAAAATACCTCATTTCAGGCAGTATTTTACTCGCAATAGCTTTCGAACCATCGATAGGCTTAGCTTATAATATTCCGACAGCAAAGAAATCACCTATTAACACCGAAGATACCGACAGCCTTCAAAAAATATCCAGAGGTATCTCGGCAGTGGCCGACCATGCCAGAAAAGGTATCGTATTTGTCTCTGTTTCTAAGATTGTCAAAGGACACCCGTATGGAATGATAAACCCATTCGACTTTTTCTTCGGGCCGCAGCCTGGTCAACCGCGGCAGCAGATTCCGCAGCAAAAGCAGCAAGGACTCGGCTCTG
>JANQHA010000054.1 GCA_028282865.1 Oligoflexales bacterium | reverse complement strand
AAGGTTTTGCCAATGTGTTTCAGGAAGAGGTTTGCCAACCCATTGGTAGTCGGATGGTGCCATCGTCTGTGTTAAGCTACGCCAATAATTTCTGCAGCTACTCAATGCTGACGCTTCAGCAGTAGAAGTGAGAACAGAAGCGCATAATGCAACACTAGATATAAAGATGTTTTGACTTACTTTCATCGAACCACCACGCGTTTTATTTACACCGCTTTTTTGGATAAAGGCTCTTCTTAAACCGGTCACTATCACGACGGTCTATTTGGATCAAGGGATTAATCTTTTCTAAAACTATCGAAAAGTAAGTCTTTATTTTCTTTTGAGAATCTAGGGTCTATCTGAATTGAGCCCTTAGCTTTTATGCATTATCATTATAGATAGCTTACTTTGCCGCGCAGCTACCGCAGCCTGATTTTTTCTCTTCTAATTTTTTGAGACTCCAGGTACTAAACTCCGAGTTGATGACGTTGAGAGCGTCTTCAAGGAATTCGTACTCACAACTAAATAGTTCTTTAAGCAGAGTCGCTTCGATGCAATAAGCATTATAGAAATACTTTTTGAGATCCGGGTCGTAGACCACTGAGACTCCAGCTTGACGGTCTTGAAACACCAAAGCCGCGTCTTGAAAGTTTTCCTCAGTTAGTTGCGGTTCGCCACTTTTTTTAAGCGAAGTCATACTTATACTCCCTCAGGCTTCTCTGCACAGATTAGCCGGCAGCCTCCAAATAAAAAGCTCTTTTTAGACCTGACGATAAAACCTGCGGCCCTTAAAGCTTCATTCAATTCGAATGGACTGTAAAACCCATCGACACTTTGAGGCAAATATGTATAGGCGCTTTTATCGCTAATAAGACCACCTATAAATGGTAATATGTAGTGAAAATAAAATTGAAATAGTTTGGACAAAATCGAGTTTTGAGGTTTGAAGAACTCCAAAATGAGAAGCTTACCTCTGGGCTTCAGTACTCGGTAGAACTCCTCTAGAGCAACAGGTTTGTTAATCACATTTCTGAGCCCAAATGAAATGCTCAGACAATCGACTGTTCCCTCGGCCATAGCAAGTCTCTCTGCGCTTTGGATCTTAAAACTTATAGGGGTCTTAGTAATCTGTCGGTTGGATTTCTCACCAGCCAACCTCAGCATCGATTCTGAAATATCGACTCCGGTAAACGAACTATACTCTTCCCTAGCCTTGGCCGCAGCTATGATGACATCACCTGTTCCGGTAGCTACGTCTACGTAACAACCGTCTGGTGCATAAGGGATTTTATCAACTAAATGTCTTCGCCAGCGGATATCTTGGCGCATACTTAGAAGCTGATTGAGTAGATCGTAGCGCGGTGCAATCCGATCGAACATATCAGACACTCGCTTTTCACTGCTGGGAACCTGTGCATTAGATGAAAACATGTATCTACTTCCTAATTGAACGATAAAACTCGGGTCCGCTTATAGCACGAAACGGGATCTAGGCCTCTAAAAATTGATTTTTCTTGCAAAAATGTCGCGCGAGGACATTTAATATTGACAAAGTTGGCCAGCTGGTCAATTATGTCCTCAACATTCAATGCTTTTATGTAATTAGCTGGGAACAAAGAAGAAAAAGGCTTTTCTTCGCAAATCCCGAAATCAGGGAGGAGTATCTCATGAGGAGATATACGGTTCGAGTTTTACTCATTGGAGTAAGCGTTTTTGGGACGGCTTGTGGTCAGCACAATGAACAACCTTCGAAGTTGGACTGGGAACAAAGTAGGAATGATACCAAAAGGTATGCCTATCTTTGGGAAAAGGATTTAGAAGACCAATTTCTGTTTGGAGTAAATGTAACTAAAGTAAATGGACCTCTGCCTGGCGCCTTAAACTTTACAATCCGTCCTAAGCGTTCGAAACTTAAGCTAAATAAAGAGACGAACAAGCTAACTATTACGATCGGTAGGATGGCCGTTTTGTCATTTGATGTCCAGCGACAAGGCGATCGCTATGAAATTGATTTCGCGTCATCTGGCAACGACTTGCGGTTTAATAATTTAATTTCACGGGCTGGTGGCCAAACGACTGCAAACAATAGGGATGTTGCCTGGGTAAGCCAGGGTAAGCCGTCTGTTACTTATATTGACCAAGATAATGATACCTTGGTAGTCGATTTGAAACATACCGTTCTTCTAGGCCTATTTGGTGTTACCCGATTTGGGCAGAGATATCTCCGTGGTTTCTTGAGCGAAGCTCCCGCAGATGTCACCGTTCGTTTTTGGTTGAAAAGAGATAAACCTACGACAGCTATCGGCCTTAGTCACATTAAGACTGTCGGCCAAGGGATGGAAACCGATATTGGTTATTTTTCTTCAAATATGCAGTCTCCCCAGTCAAACTCTTTGCCGATTCAAAGATTTGCTTTGGGCAATGTAGAGAAAGCTCAGCAGAGCATCACATTCTACTTGAAAGACTTCCCGCCAAGATTTGCAGAAGTAGCGAAGCGGGCGGTTTTGTCGTGGAATGCTGCGTTTGACGGTGAT
>JANQHA010000023.1 GCA_028282865.1 Oligoflexales bacterium | reverse complement strand
TTTAGACCCGTATTTTACTGGTTCGAAGCTTAAATGGCTTATGGATCATAGACCTGAAGTAGCGGAGAAAATTGCCAGCGGTGATGCACTGGTAGGAACCATTGACTCCTTTCTAATCTATAGATTGACTGGTGGTGTTTCCTTTGGCACGGAACCCAGCAATGCTTCTAGAACTATGCTCTATGATATTAATAAGGGTGATTTCTGCCCTGAGTTGCTTGAATTATTTGGCGTGCCTAATCGAGGAGCTCTGGCGGAGATTAAAGATAGCGCTGGCGAGTTCGGTAAAACCAAAGACTGTGGGATACTTCCAGATGGTATTGCAATCACCGGTGTTTTAGGCGATCAGCAAGCAGCTTTGGCTGGTCAAACGTGTTTTGATCAAGGCCAGGCTAAATGCACCTATGGAACTGGTGCTTTTTTGCTGCTTAACACAGGGACCAAAACACCTGTTTCTAACAACGGCTTACTGTCAACTGTTGCCTGGCGTTTAAATGGTGAGACAGTTTATGCTTTGGAGGGCTCATCTTTTATTGCCGGAGCTGCGATGCAGTTTTTAAGGGATCAAATGGGGTTTCTTAAAGATGCTTCTGAATCGGAAGCTATGGCAATCGATTGTCAAGGAGCACCGGAGGTTTACTTTGTCCCGGCACTTACTGGCCTTGGGGCTCCACACTGGAACCCGCAAGCGAGAGGAGCATTCTTGGGCCTGACTCGCGGGACCACTAAAAATCAGATGGTCCGTGCTGGTCTCGAGGGCATTGCATTTCAAGTGAGTGATTTATTAGAGACGATGTTAGCTGATGCAAGTATTTCGATCGACTCCTTGAATGTGGACGGAGGTGCCTGCAAAAATAGTTTACTTATGCAGCTGCAGGCTGATTTTTCCAATATTGCGGTAGATCGGCCACGGAATTTGGAAACCACAGTTTTTGGTGCCGCCTTATTTTCTGGTCTGGGTTCTGGGCTTTTTTCTAGCTTAGATCAGTTGCGGGGGCTAAGGGAGACCGATCGGGTATTTTCTCCTAACTCTGGTTTTAACCAAAAGAGAAATAAGTTTATTTCGGGGTGGAAAAAAGCCGTGCAGGCAGTGGAGTTATTTTCTAAATAAAAAAGCACAGGTTTAAAACCCGTGCTTTTATCTTGTGATAAATATTTATCTTACTTAGCACCTTTTAGGTAGCGGTAGCAGGTCGCATCGATGGTGAAAGATTCTCCATCTTCTTTGTTAACCGTGATGACGCCTTTTTTTCTTGCGCCATCAGCAATTCGGCTATTGTAGCTAAATTTAGGAATCTCGAGGGTCACGTTTTTTAGGCTACCTAATCTTGCTCCTTGGCCATTTGGGTTTTTAATCAATTCACCATCGCGGATGTTTGCCCTACGGCTGTCAACACTTGCTGTGTAAAAAGCGCCAGTATTAGATAATACGTTGTCTTCTGAAGAAAATGTTGCGATGGTTTGACGGCCTTCGGTTTTTACTGAGCGATCAGAAAGAACCATAAATGCTGCTACTCTAGTCTGTCCGGGTGCAGTTCCATGATAAACTTTGGCAACTAAAGGGCCCTTCTTTTGTTGGTAACATTCCCAACCTTCAGCATGCAATGTAGTCGAAGCCATTCCAAGAACAGCAGCTGCAGAGATCAAAATCTTTTTCATACTTCCTCCTGTAAGTTTATTAATCGTCTCGAAGCGATTTAACAACCGGTTGTCGGTTTGTCAAATTAATCTTTGGGGAAGAATGGGCCTGCAATTTACTAATAAAAAACAATATTTTTAACAGCGGTAAATCTGATATACTTTATGTAAAAATCGGGGCTAAGTTCTAACGGATGTTAAAATATTTTTATACTACAGGATTGATTTTTTTAATTGGTTTATTCTTATCACTATTATTTGCGATTTTTTACTATGAATGGATTAGTTTTTATCGGAGAGGGGCTAAAATAAAACTGGTTCAAGGTTTTGTTCCAATTCCTAGTTTGCTACTTGGCCCGCCCTTAATATTACTATTTTACAAGTGCTTTTCTTGGAATTTAATTTATCCAGTTCATATGTATGCGGATTTCTATCAGATTTTTTTTAGTGCTTGGGTGCCTGCTTTAATACTTATCGTGGCAAGTGGTTTGTATTCAGGGCTTAAAGATTCGCTCTGCCAAGAGTTTTTATTTTGGCGCTCTAAGCCTTTTTTCCTGTTTTCAACTTCGCTGGGATTAAAGCCTTCAAAGACTCTAAGGAAAATAGTTTTGCTTCGGTCTTTGTCACAGTCTTGGCTGCGAAGTTTGCCTTGGTTTTTTGGGGAGTTATTAGTCGTGGAAGCAGTGTTTAATGCCCCGGGACTTGCTTATGAAGCCTGGAGTTTTGCTAAGGTGCGTGATCAGGTTGGTATGGCTAACTCGATGATCAGTATTTTAATCATATATCTGATTTGCTTGATCGTTTTTAAATCGTTGAATCGGTGGCTTGGTGGGAAACTATCTTCTTATGTTTAGTTTGTTTTTAAGGGTTGTTCTAATCCTAGCTTTTATGGTTCTGTGCTTTGCTCCTTGGGAGGCCTTTTTTGGCGCCGAAGTTGATTTGAGCTCGATCTTAGAGGGGCCAAGTGTAGATCATCCATTTGGCACCGATAATTTAGGCCGTGATTTATTAGTGCGCATATCTGATGCGTTTCGTTTTACGGTACTACCTTTGTGGGGTTTTGTCCTGATTGGCTTTTTTTTAGGAGTTAGCACTTCATTTATAACGATTTGTAATAGTCAGCGATGGTTCAAATGGGCAGGGCAGCTAACGGGTGTCCTAGCTTTTATATTTTCGATTGTTCCCATTGGGATAACCGTTTTTTACTTCTCTGTTTATTTTGAGAAAAATGGACTGATGCCCGTGATCTATTCGGTTACTATCATAGTATTCGCTAAATCTTATTTGATGTTGCACCAGCTATATAGCCGAGACCAAGGTTTGCTTTATTGGGATTTTCATCGGTCTATGGGAGGAGAGTTGTCTTCACGGGTTTGGCATTATGGTATCAACCAGCATTGGAAAGGTTACCTGGGTTATGAGCTCGCTTTTTATTTAAAAGTATCTGTGATTGCAGAAGTTTCTGTGAGCTATCTAGGCTTTGGTGCTCAAGAACCTAATGCTTCTATTGGCAATATACTATCGGCTCATTTCTCAGAGGCCTTGAAAGGCCCGTCTCATGTGATGTTAGTGGTGTTACTAGCACTAGTTTTGGTTATGTCGCTTCCTAACTTGATGAGATTGACGGTTATAAAACTGTTAAAGATAGAAACTCCGACCTGTACTAGAGGTGGATTAGCACAGCACCAATAAAAGCTAGGATACATGAAACTATCTTTCTTTTTGTCAAGCGTTCCTTTAAAACGACCGCGGCTAAAACAACCGTAAAAATAGTAGAAGTTTGGTTGAGAACCGATGTGGTAGATGCGTCGCCGTATTTAAAGCCTCCTAACCAAAATATGGTGGATATGTAAGTGGCCATGAACGAGGCTAGTATCAGCAAGCGCAGCTGGCTTGAATGGGTAAATGTTCGCCAGCGAAATCGAGGGTTTGAGGATGACGCTAAGATGACAACCGAGCTGATACTACCTGCAAACAGGCGGAGCGTGGCAATCCAAAACAATGACTTGTCAGGTAGAACCGGTTTTACGGTGGTTATACCCAGGGCTAAAGCCAATATCGCTAAAATCGAGATGACGACTCCTTTGGTGGAGACCGGGTCCTTTTTCTGTCGGTGGCTAGGGTTTATGACTGGAATTGACGCTAGAACAACCGAGCCTATAATTAGAATTGATCCTGTGACCTGTAACGGCAATAGGCGCTCCCCTAAAAAGGCCAGAGATATTACGATAACAAATGGAGAGTATAAACAGTCTATGATAGCGACTCGGGAGGCTCCTAGGAGCTGCAGGCCTCTTAGAAATAAGGCGTCTGCAATGCCAATGCCCAAAAACCCACTGATCGCAACTAGTATAAGATGATCCCAAGAAATGTCATGAACCAGCGTGCCTTCGTAAAGGTACGTAGTGATTGCCATCAGAGTGCAGGCAAATATGTTTTTAAATGTATTTAGGGCTAGAGGATCTACGTGCTGAGCACTTTTTTTAAACAAAATAACCGATATTGACCATGTTATGGCGCAAGTGATCGCGTGTATTGATGCCATAAATCAACTCCTGCCCCGGATACTCCCATAATTGTTGCCGAATCACTACAGGAAGTTGTTGTCAGTATAATCTCGCTTAGTTATTCTCTGGCGACTTGGGGTTTAAATAAGGAGGGCCGCTTTGGGGTTATTTTCAGGTAAGAAGGGTGTCATTATGGGCCTTGCCAATGGACACTCGATTGCAGCTAGTGTTGCGAAGGTATTGACCGATGAAGGTGCCGAGTTGGCTTTTAACCACCTACCAGATACCGACGATCGAGGTAAAATGGAAAGACGTGTTCGCAAGGTCACAGACCCTCTTGGGGCCAAGCTTGTTATGCCTTGTGATGTCCAAAGTGATGAAGACATCAAATCTTTTTTCGGCGCTGTTAAAGAGCAGTTTGGTACCATTGATTTTTTGGTTCACTCTATTGCATTCGCAAAGTCTGAAGATATTAAAGAAGGAACCATCAGTGCAAGCCGAGATGGGTTCCGCCTAGCCATGGACATAAGTGCGTATAGTATGATTGCTGTAACTCGTGAGGCAGCCGAGATCATGAATGATGGTGGCTCGTGTGTTGCTATGACCTATTTAGGTGGTGAGAGAGTTGTTGCGGGATACAACTTGATGGGGGTTTGCAAAGCTGCATTAGAATCTGTTTGCAAATATTTAGCTTATGATCTTGGTGCTAGAAATATACGGGTGAACGCTGTTAGCGCTGGGCCTATTCGTACGTTAGCGGCGTCCGCGATTGGAGACTTCCAAGATATGCTTAGCTTATACCGACAAAATTCACCTTTATGCCGGAATATATCTAGGGAAGAGGTTGCTAACTCTACCGCTTATTTACTGAGCGATTTATCTTCAGGGGTGACAGGCGAGATTCATCATGTAGACGGTGGCTATCACACTATGGCTGGACCGGGTAGAGGGGAATGATTTAGGATCAATAGAATATTTTATTGACACTTTTTAAACTCTTCACGCATTGCGAGGTTCATTTCTTTTAGAATCTCATACTCATTGCCAGATCTAACCCGTCCAAAGTACTCGGTAAGCTCAACTGACTTTTCTGGATTTAACGAGGCTAGGATGCTGGTGATTTGTTTTTGCGGCATGCGGTTAAATAACTGAACCACGAGGTCTTTATCTAGTTTTTCAAAAACTGGCGCAGCTTTTTTGGGAGGCATTTTTTTGTAGAAATCGACTAATTGATTTACCCGCTCTTCGCCCTGCTTCTTTTCTTTTTGAACTGATTCGATAAAAAATCTGCGCTCGTTGTCTAACTGCACTAGTTTTTTATCGATGGAATTTCCTAAATCAATTAAGGTGGCTTCTTTGCTTTGTAAATGGCTAAGTCGCTCCTCGACTTCTCTTTTTTTGTTCTCGATAATCCTTAGATATTTACCAATCTCATCTTTTTTAAGCTCATTAGTATTAATTTCGGGAAGGTTAAAAAGTTTATCTAGGATAGATTCCTTGGTTTTAACTGCCGACTCATCGGCGACGTCACTATTGACACTTTTAGAGTTTATCGCACTATTTTCTGCTAAGATGGCTCGGTCGCCAAGCTGCAGTTTGCCATAAATTGATCCTACGCATAACCCAATGATGATAAATTTAATTATCATGAATGGTTTGAGAAATTTTGTAAGGTCGAATGTCATTCTTTCCTCGTTAAGTTCTTTTGTTTCTGTGAAATTTAATTGCTGTTTCATCCAACTGTTTCTGCTCTCGATATTTTCTTATTGCCTCTAAGTTTTCTTTGTATTTTTCATCGAGTTTTTCCATTGATTTAAGACCTTTTTCTGCGTTAATTAGCTGGGCGATCTGCGCCTTCTCTTGTATTTCGATTTCCCGGAGCTTTTGAAGGTGGTGGTACCACTTACTCTTGTAGTCGTCGACCCCATCCTCCAGTATTTTAAGCTGGTCTCTGCTAGTTGACTGGCGTTCCTGGTTAATTTTATCTATTCCAGCAATGTAAAGATGCTCATATCTTTTTAGTTCTTGCATGGTTTGTTGTTTTTCTTCATGCAGTTCTTTTAGTTTTAGTGCCTCAATATCACGTTCGTTCTTCTTTGTTATGATAAGTGGCTTAACTCGTTTGATTTTTTTTTGCATTTGTTTCAATGTTTATTCCTTTGCTATAGCTATCTAATTAACAGGTGAAGGATCAGGCTCGTAAAGTAGCCCTTGTAGCCCCTGTATTGCCGCACTTAAG
>JANQHA010000007.1 GCA_028282865.1 Oligoflexales bacterium | reverse complement strand
GGGATTTCGGCGGGACGACTTCTCTAGCTTATACCGGCTGTCCAGAGAGCTACCCAGCCACCGACTTTCCTCCCTGCGAAACCATTCAGGTGGGTCATTTCAAAAATCAAAGTTGGAATTTATATAGTGTGAAACTTGCTGGTAAGAATTCTAACACCTATCTGCCAGCCAAGGTTAGTGAAGCAAACCCTGAAGATTGTGGTCTATGCCACGGGGCTCACCCCCAGCCGATCTGGGAGGTTTATAACTTATGGCCCGGTGTCTATGGTAGTGTTTCGAGAGCGGGTTATGACGTAATGATGAAAAGCACGCCAGAAAAGTCAGCTTACGAGTACGATCAATATATAGAGTGGTATCAGAAGCTTTTTGCTAGCGAGCAGTCCAAAGCTAAGTATGCCAGGTATACTAATTTGATATGGAATCATAGCCAGATTAATAAGAATGTGGATCCTCGCGCTCGGCTTGCTTTGCATTTATCAGGCAACAGCAAGATGACCTCCCCTAACGACTTTTTTTCTATGAACTTTGCAAGAATAGCTGCGGCATCCGCTGCAAATGCAGTGAAAAACCATGGTCGGTATGCCGAGCTGGCTCCAGTTTGGGAGTACTTAGCGAGTTGCTCCCATGTCAGTAAAGAAAAAACTGGCTTTGCTCCTCTAGTTGGAGAGGAGTCCGAACAGGCTGAAGGTGAGTCTTCCGAAAACTATATTCAGCTGCTGGTTGACAAGTTGAGCTCTGAAGTGAAGGCTTCGATTGAGAGTCGAATAGAAAAGAATATAAAAGTCTTCGAGCAGCAGTTATCTAGTGTGATACGAGATACTTATGCCAAGAATCCTATTCCTTACGGTAAAAAGGAATTTAGTCTTTTTGCCCCCGCGACTAGTCCTAAACATTATAAAATTAAGGCGATCACTTTAGCTTATCTCATTTTGGAGGGGATGGGCTTGGAAGATCTCAGGCTAACATCTTCGAACCGGCAGGTTTTTAATGATACTGTCCCGGATTTTGCGACCCCTTTCTCACAGTTCCTCGATAAACTAAAAACAAAAAACAGCACCTGTAGTGACCTGCTTGATACCTCGGTAAGCAAGTTAAATCAGCTGTTTGCTAGCCGGTGAGTCAAGAAAGAGAGTCTCCTCTAGTCCGTAATAGTCCATAACTAAGCAGTAGAGTCATGCAGTAGCGCACCTCATTATCTTGGATAGCGTTTTGAGTAAAGATCGCCAAACCAAATGCTACGAGCGAACAAGTCATTGCAATCGCCCAGGGTTCTGGACAGTGGCTGCGAAAAACTAAAATTGTTCCCAAAAACCAGCCAAGAAATAATATCAACCCTATGACTCCGCCATCGACGGTAGTCTGTAAGTACATGTTATGTGCAGAGTATTTCTTTGAAAAATCACTTAGTCCGATGTCCTGGTATGCTTGTTCGATGATAGAGTCAGGAAGGTGAATGCCATGGCCTAATAGCGGGCGTTCTTTTATTAATGAATAGTGCGCATGCCAGAAAGCAACTCTGTCATCAGGGTAGTCCAGTGCATGGCGGTCAGCTTTGCCTTGAAAGGTCTGTTTAAAGTTTTCCGATACATCGCTTTTGGTTATCGAGACAATAAGTAATGCGACACATGATACTGTGATCCATAAGATACGTTTGATACCACTGCTATAGTAGAGTATATAGAATCCGATTGTGGCGACTGAAACCAATTGAATGACTCGTGACCTTGTGGTCCAAATGATCACCAGAGTAGAAGCGGTTAGTAACCAGGTTAGTACAGCTTTCGGCTTTTGTTTTATTTGTTGCAGTGCGAATGGCAAGATCAAAACAATAACATATGCCAATGATAAGGGGTGGGTGTATAGCCCGCGAGCTCTTAGTTCGGTCGCTACAATGGTGAAGCCCGATCGTTTCCAGCCAAAAATCGATTGAGTTAGGCAAATGATGGCAACAGCTACTAAAACCCAGACGAAGAGTTTAAATATATTTTCTCTTTGCTCGATACTTAGGTGACAAAAATGGCTGGAAATAAGT
>JANQHA010000665.1 GCA_028282865.1 Oligoflexales bacterium | reverse complement strand
AGTGGGACGGTGAGTCCCATTTTTTAGGGTCACGCCCCTGAGCCATTGCAAGGATAGCACCGGTTTTGACATCGACTACGACCACGGCGGCAATCGGGTTCCCATGGTTATATATATACCGACTTAAATGATTTTGGAGGTAGGGGTCGATGGTAGATTCAAGGGAGTTACCATCTTTTGTCGGAATCTCGATGCTTATTTGATCACCACTTGGTATCGGCAGATTTGAGGGCAGGGTAATCTGCTCTAATTGTCCGGATGCCAGTGTCGATATAATAAAAGCTAAAAAGCTGATCAAATATTTCATTCGTAGCCCAGTCGTAACTAACTCATTAAACCAGTTGATGATGCTCAGCACTATTGTATACAATCCTTTGCCAGTTTAGAATAAATAATAGATAATTCTAATGATCTTGGGGGCCCGGCTATCTTAGTCTACCGATATTTTTTGCGGGAAGTTTTGCCGCAGTTTTTTACTTCGCTATGCATACTGAGTGCTGTACTGGTTGTCTCCCAATTGGTTCGCCTATCTGAAGTCCTGGTAACCTTTGGAATCACCCTGGAAAACGTTCTTTTACCATTTCTGTTCATAATTTTACCATTTTTATCTTTCACTATACCGATGGCCTATCTTTTTGGCGTGTTATTAGGGTTTAGCCGGTTGAGTGCTGACGGCGAGTTTACCGCTTTACTAGCATCTGGGTACTCATTGGCGCGGGCATCGGTGCCTATTTTGGCGGTAGGAGCTCTATTATACGTAATCGCCGCATTTTGCGCCCTGAACTTAGAGCCGTGGGGGCGCAGGGAGTTGATTGACTTCTACCATCGCAAGGCTGAGACTGAGCTCGACAATATTCTGAAGTACAAGTTGCAGTCGGGAGTTTTTCTTGATGATTTTTTAGGCTTTGTGCTTTACGCGGAGACCGTATCGGCTGATAGAACCCATTTTGACCATGTGATGTTAGCTCCAGGCAGAAATCGGCGCAAAGGTCAGAACTTCACACTTTTCGCTCCAGCGGGAGCGATATCAGGCTCGGTCGAAACTGGTGATCTGAAGATGTCGTTCGATTACGGAACAATATATTCCAGCCGAACGGATGGCGATCAGGCAGCTGTCATGAAGTTTAAGCATATGGAAATTGATATCCTTCGGATCTTCCAAGAACAGATTTTTGGCTCGGGGGATAACTCTGGAGATTATCGAAGTTTTGGCCCGGTAGGCCTTTGGAATTATATTGATAAGGCTAAAGAAAAGGCGGGCAATTCGCGTAAAGATGCCTTGCATTACTACAAGGCGAGGTTTCTATTTCATCAGCGGGCCGGGCTGCCCTTTGCAGCAGTGACTTTTGCTATGTTTGCTATGGTGCTAGGTATCCAGGACCAACGTAAGGGTCGCAGCAGCGCTTATATCGGGGCTATTTTTGCGATTATTGGTGGTTATGTTTTCATGATGGGCTTCAAGTGGCTTGCTGAGCGCGGCAGTCTTTCGGCACCTTTAGCCGCGTGGGCTCCCAACCTTTTACTGTTTCTGTTTGGGGCTTTCTTACTTTACCAAAAGAATAGGCTACCTTCGTCTGAACCTACCTTAGACCCTAGAAATATTCCTTTCGTTAACCGGTTTGTTTCTAAGGTTTGATTGAATCTCTGCTTATAGCCAAGTGAAGAGTTCTTAGTAATTAGAATAATTGTTAGAAGCGGGTTGATCTTTTTAAAAATTGAAGGGAGAATCTAGGTATATATTAAAAATCCTTTAACTATTTTAGATGGGACTTTCTTATGACAAGAAAAGTTATGGACACGTTGCTAGAGTTCTCGTTGCCGCTGATCGGCGGAGTTGTGCTTGCTGTTATTTGGGCAAACCTGGACCCAGAAGGCTACCATCATATCATGGACATGAGCCTGGTCGGGAACTGGTACCCGCTAGGTGAGTCGCATCCCATTAGCTTCCATTGGATTATGAATGATCTTTTCATGGTTCTGTTTTTTGGGATAGCTGCCAAAGAAATTACCGAGTCTTGTCTACCTGGAGGAGCTTTAAACCCTCCTAGAAAAGCTATTAACCCCCTATTTGGCACAGTCGGTGGAGTTGCTGGGCCTGTTTTAGTTTACTTCGCTTATACGGCTTGGAGTGGCTCTGAGGAAATCGCTAATGGTTGGGGGATTCCTACTGCAACCGATATTGCTCTTGCTTGGCTAGTAGCAAAAATGGTGTTTGGCAAATCTCACCCTGCGGTAAGCTTTTTACTATTACTTGCGGTTGCTGACGATGGTATCGGACTCGGTATCATCGCTATTTTCTATGGTGACCCTAACAACCCTGCCGCTCCTGGCTTTCTCTTACTAGTCGCAGCCGGCATGGCTCTCGCATTTGCCATGAGAAAGAAGAAGATTCAAAGCTTTTGGCCATACTTGGTTGGACCGGGTATCCTGAGCTGGCTAGGACTTATCATGGCTCACCTGCACCCTGCATTGGCGTTGGTGTTTGTGGTGCCGTTTATGCCGGGGCCTCCTTCTGATGATGGCCTTTTCGCTGAGGATGGTGAGGGCTCGATTGAGCATAAACACGATACTTTAAACTCTTTTGAACATTATTTTAAGTTACCGGTAGATATTGGCCTGTTTGGCTTTGGCTTAGCCAACGCTGGTGTTGCCTTTTCTAGCGTCGGTCATGCCACCTGGGCCGTATTTTTTGGCCTATTAGTAGGTAAGACCATTGGAATATTTGGCTTTTCTACATTAGGGCATTTGCTTGGCTTTTCTTTACCGAAGGGTATGGACTTTAAAGGGCTTCTGCTTACGGGGCTTATTGCTGGCTTGGGACTTACAGTTGCCTTGTTTGTCGCCGGAGTGGCGTTCACCGAGCCGACGATTCAGGGAGCAGCAAAAATGGGAGCATTGCTATCTGCTGGAATCGCCCCTTTTGCGATTATGGCTGGAGTAGCTCTTAGGATCAAAAAGATCCATTAAACTTACCATAATCATATAAATTCTATAAAGGACCGTACCTGAAAGGTCGGTCCTCATTACTTTAACCCCAGATGGGAGTAAAGTGTTGTTTACATTGACGACCTAGGACCACATAATCCGTATAAGAGTTGGTGGTTGCTTGTTAATGAGTCTTCTAAAACGAGACATTTAAATTACGGAGCTAAAATGAGACGGGTCGTCGTTACAGGGTTAGGGATAGTGTCGCCAATTGGTAACACTATTAGTCAAGCATGGGACCATGCAGTTTCTGGTAAATCAGGAATTAGAAAAATATCGTTATTCGATCCGAATGAACTTGCAGTGCAAATAGCTGCGGAGGTCAAAGACTTTGATGCTTCAGAAGCTTTAGATGCCAAGGAGCTTACAAGAACCTCTCGCTTTTGCCAATTTGCGGCTGTTGCAGCAAAGCATGCTATGAACGATTCTGGGTTGGATGCTGAAAATAGTAATACCGAATTATGGGGAGCTAGTGTCGGAGTTGGACTCGGCGCGCTTAATGATATCGAAAATGCAGCGATTACTTTGGACAAACGCGGACCAAAGAGAGTTTCTCCATTTTTCCTACCATACTCGATTCCCAATATGGCCGCGGGAGTAGTCTCAAAAAATCACCATTTAAAAGGTCCAAACATTTGCACTACAACTGCATGTAGCAGCGGAACCCATGCAATCGGTGAAGCCTTTAATCTTATCAGCCAGGGTGCCGCTGACGTGATGGTGGCAGGAGGGGCAGAGGCTGCAGTAAGCCCGTTAGGCATCACTTCGTTCATGAATATGAAAGCTCTCAGTCGAAACAACGATCAACCTGAGGCTGCTTCAAAACCATTCGACTTAAATCGTAACGGTTTTGTCATGGGTGAAGGCTGTGGACTTGTCGTTCTTGAGGAATATGATTCGGCGGTCAAACGTGGAGCAAAAATATATGCGGAGATGGTCGGCTACGGAATGTCTGGTGATGCTCATCATATCACTGCTCCGGCCCCAGAAGGTGAGGGTGCCCAACGCTGTATGAAAAGCGCGTTAAGTTCCGCAAAAATTTCACCAGACCAAATAGACTATATAAATGCCCACGGTACTTCGACCAAACTAAACGATATGTATGAAACCGCAGCTACCCGTAAGGTTTTTGGCAATCACGCGCCCAATATCTCGATATCCTCGACCAAGGGAGTGACAGGTCACTGTTTGGGTGCCGCTGGTGGTATAGAGGGAGTTCTCACAGCGCTGGCAGTTCATCATGCACTTGTGCCACCTACTGCTAACTACTCCACTCCAGATCCGGACTGTGATTTGGACTATACACCAAACCAAGCTAAGGAAAGACAAATTCGGTACGCACTATCAAATTCCTTTGGATTTGGTGGAACTAATGCGACAATAATCTTTAAGCAAATGAGTTGAGTTCAAACTGGAGCTGATATGGCAAAGAAAAAGGCGGAGACAAGCGACCCTGAACTACTGATATCAATGTACAAAGATATGCTTCTTTACCGGCGATTCGAAGAAGCTGCAAATCGGGCCTACAATAAGGGAAAGTTTGCAGGATTCTGTCACCTTCATATTGGGCAGGAAGCTGTATGCGTTGGTGTACAGAAAAATCTAATCGACACCGACTATGTGATATCCGGTTACAGATCTCACACCCAGTCGATTGCTAAAGGGATCGAACCAAAGAAAGTTATGGCTGAGCTTTTTGGCAAGGCCACTGGATGCACTCTTGGTAAGGGTGGATCGATGCATATGTTTAGCAAAGAAAAGAGGTTTTTAGGAGGCCATGGAATTGTCGGTGGTCAAATTGCGCTTGCGACCGGAGTAGGGTTTAAAATTCGCTACGACAAAGAGAATGATATCTGTGTTTGCTACTTTGGAGATGGTGCTATCAACCAAGGCCAGTTTTATGAGTCATTGAATATGGCGGCGACTTGGGACCTGCCCGTACTTTACGTAATAGAAAATAACGGCTACGGGATGGGCACTGATATCCGCCGAGTTACTTCGGTAGATCATTTATGGAAGCGAGCGCTGGCATTCGATATGGACCACTCAGATGTCGATGGTATGAACGTTATGGCTGTTTATGATCATGTCGGAGAAGTGATCAAAAAAATTCGCAAGACCAAACGACCACACTTGCTCGAGGCGCTGACTTATCGTTACCGCGGTCACTCAGTTTCGGACCCCGCTACTTATAGAACCAAAGAAGAGCTTCAGTCCTATCAAGAAAAAGATCCTATTACGACCCACGCGAAGCTTCTGAAAAAGCTGAAGCTGGTCAATGATGCCACTTTAGATGAGTGGAATAAAGAAATCAAAGCGCAGGTCAAGGAGTATGAAAAGTGGGCTGATGAATCTCCTGAGCCTGAACCTGAACTTGCCTATCAACATGTTTATGCGGAGTAGTTTGCTGTGGCTGAATTAACATATCGAGAAGCACTAAACCGAGCAATGGATGAAGAGATGTCGCGAGACGATCGTATTTATCTGATGGGTGAAGAGGTTGCTCAGTACAATGGCGCTTATAAAGTTTCTAAAGGTTTGCTCGACAAGTTTGGCGCAACTCGGGTTTGGGATACGCCGATTTCTGAAAATGGTTTCGCTGGTCTAGCGATCGGCTCCGCCATGGTGGGGTTGCGGCCGATCGTTGAAATGATGACTTGGAACTTCGGAATCCAAGCGTTCGATCATATTATTAATCATGCTGCAAAAATGTACTACATGACCGGTGGCCAATTTAATATTCCAATCGTCTTTCGTGGACCTAACGGCCCCGCTCACATGTTGGCAGCTACCCACTCTCAAAATGTCGAACCTATGTTAACCAATATCCCGGGATTGAAAATAGTCAGCCACTCCTGTCCATATGATGGTTTGGGTTTGCTAAAGTCCGCAATTAGAGATAACAGCCCAGTGATTTTTATGGAGTCGGAGCTAACTTATGG
>JANQHA010000644.1 GCA_028282865.1 Oligoflexales bacterium | reverse complement strand
CAAAAACTTTTAGAAGAGGCACCAAGCAGTTTTCTCGATGACACTTTAAGAAAAAAACTAGGTAAAATTGCCGTCAAAGCAGGTGAGGCCGTTGGTTACTCTGGAGCTGGTACGGTTGAAATGATTTGTGAATCGCATGACCGATGCTACTTCATGGAAATGAATACCCGTATCCAAGTTGAGCACCCGGTGACAGAGATGATCACTGGCATAGATTTGATTTCGGAGCAAATTAAAGTAGCTAACGACGAACCACTGTCGATGACTCAAGAAGATATCACCCTAACTGGCTGGTCTTTTGAAACCAGAATTAACTCAGAGGACCCATTTAAAGAATTCCTGCCAAATCCTGGGTTGGTAAAAAAACTTGCTCTGCCCCAAGGACCGTTTGTCCGGGTAGACACCCATCTATACGAGGGCTACACCATCCCTTCAGAGTACGACTCTATGATAGCAAAAATTATCACCTGGGGCCGCGATCGTGATCTAGCTATCAGTAGGATGCAGCGGGCCTTGTCCGAATTAGAGGTCGAAGGTATTCCCACAACCACCAGATTCCACGAGGCCGTTTTGGCAGATGAGGAGTTCGTTTCTGGCGATTTTGATACTGGCTACGTTGAAAAGAAATACGATCAAATTATGGAAAAGGCTAAAACGCCCAAAGATAATAATACTATTGACGATGATCTCATAGCAGCGTTCGCGGCGATCATTGCGGTTAGCTCGCAGGAGCCCCAAACATTATCTGAACCGACTGATTCAAGAAGAACATGGCGAACCCGTTCTAGACTCGAAGCAAGAGGTGACCTTTAATGGAATGGTTGATTAAACGTGGTGACAAGAAATTTTGTATTGACCTTCCAAGTCAAATTCCAGACAACCAAATTTTTTCTCTAACGATTGAAGGCAAACCTCAGCAGGCAAGGTTCGACAAGAATAGTGAGGCCGTCTATATAAAAACTCCTGAAGGAGAAGTGTGCTTTAAAGCAAGAACCAGTCAAATTGATCGGTATGACGGCGATAGTGAGTCCAAAGTCATGCTAGACTTTTACAACCCACTAAAATGTCAAACTGAGTCATTTCACGGAACTGTTGAGCCATGGGTTCCAGGTATGGAGAATCGGGCTGCAGCTGCAGCGGCGAAGGGTAAGGTTATGCGCGCGCCTATGACTGGCAAAATCTTAGAGGTACTGGCTAAGGATGGAGACCAAGTCGAGTCAGGTAGCATTCTGCTGGTCATCGAAGCAATGAAAATGGAGAACAAGGTTTTCGCTCAGGCATCGGGAAAAGTTGAGCAATTGAAGGTATCACCTGGCCAAGCGATAACTATTGGCGATGAAATTTTGACAATTAAAGGATAATAAAATCATCAGATCGCCAGATCCCATTATTTTCAAACGTAGCGATCACCTAAAACGCTTAGATCAAGTCGGTGAATGGGATATCATCGTTATCGGTGGCGGTGCGACCGGGCTTGGGGTTGCTGTCGACGCGGCATCGCGCGGCCACAAAGTCCTGCTGCTAGAACAGTCAGACTTTGCTAAAGGCACCTCTAGTAAAAGTACAAAGTTAGTTCACGGAGGGGTTCGGTATCTGGCCCAAGGTGATATTCCACTTGTGCTTGAAGCTCTTCATGAGCGCGGACTGTTAATTAAAAACGCCCCTCACTTAGTCAAAGACCAAGCGTTTATAATACCAGCATATAGCTGGTGGAGCGGCCCTTTTTATTCACTCGGAATGAAAATTTACGATCGGATGGCTGGGAAATTGGGGCTAGGATCTTCACGCCGAGTTGACAAAGACGAAGCGTTAAAACTAGCACCAAACCTGTCAGCAAGTGGTCTAGTCGGCGGTGTGGTATATCATGACGGTCAGTTCGATGACTCTAGACTCGCGATAAACCTCGCTCAAACAGCCAGTGAACTCGGTGGAACTCTTATAAACTACTGCAAGATAACTGAGCTTAGCAAAGGTAAATCCGGCAAAGTAACAGGGGTCATTGCTAGGGATCAAACAACCAACAACTCCTATCAAATTAGCGGCAAAGCTGTCATAAACGCTACGGGAGTATTCGTCGACGATATACTCTCACTAGACCAAAAAAGTCATGTGAAATCAGTGGTCCCCTCTCAGGGAATTCACCTAGTTTTGGATGCAAAGTTCTTGCAGGGAAGCACAGCAATCATGATCCCTAAGACATCTGATGGTCGAGTTCTTTTTGCGGTACCATGGCATGATAAAGTCATATTAGGAACAACAGATACCCTTGTAGAACACACCTCTCTTGAGCCGGTGGCTCTCGAAGAAGAAATAGCTTTCATATTAGAAACCGCCCGAGAGTATCTTAGCAAGCCACCTAAGCGATCTGATGTTAAGAGTATATTTGCTGGACTCCGACCACTTGCAGCAGATTCAAGTGGTCAAGGTAAGACCAAAGAGATCAGTCGCAGCCATAAAATCATCACAAGCCCCTCAAAACTCATCACTGTCATCGGCGGTAAGTGGACTACCTACCGTAAGATGGCCGAAGAGATAGTCAACAATGCAGAAGTTATATCGGGGCTAAAGCGAGTGCCTTGCAAAACTGAGCAGCTATTGGTTCATGGCGGATCAAATAGAGAAAATGCTAATAGTCGATTCGAGATATATGGTAGTGACTCGGCTCATATTAAAAATCTATGTGATCAGGACCCATCATTATTAGAAAGGCTGCATCCTAGACTCCCCTACCTAAATGCTGAAGTCATATGGGGTTGCCGTCATGAGATGGCCATCACAGTCGAAGATATTTTGGCGCGCAGAACTCGCGCAATTTTACTCGATGCCAAGGCCAGCCTCGAGGCAGCGCCAAACGTCGCAAGATTAATGGCAAAAGAGCTAAACCAAGACGAAAATTGGATCGACCAGCAAATTTCAAACTACTCAAAAGTCATCGAGGGTTATCTACTACCAAAGATAACTTAAGCCACGACCGGCTAACTACACTTGCCAAAATAACCAACTTGACCGAAAATAATCATATACAAGTAGCATGAAGTTTTTGGGTTTTCTCCATTTAAAGTGGTCATATCAGGCCCCGCTGTTATGGAGGTACCCTAGGTCTTCCCTCTAGGGATGAGCAACGCGGCCAGTATTTCTATCAAAGGATTGAGGGTTTTATGATGTCAAAATTTAAGCTGAAACTACCATTCAAAATCTCTGATCTTAGAGAGTCTATTCATAAACTAAACCTAGAGCTCAGCCTCATGCAGAATGCCTACCGCAAGTGCGGCGCTACCTCAGCTCAAGGTCAATTGCTCCTAGAGATCGATCGTTCCGAGCCTATCAACCTGATAAGCCTGGCAGCTATCGTCGGTCTAGATAAGTCAACGGTAAGCCAGACACTTTCTCAACTTGCCAACCATGGGTGGGTGTCTTTGACAGAGAATACCAAGGACCGTCGTTATAAAACGATCGAGCTAAGCGAAAAAGGCCGAGAGCTCGTTAATAACATCAATCAGCAATTTGACCAACAGTTCGAAGATTCGCTTAACAACCTGAAAACTCAAGAGAAAAATTCTATTGCTTACGGCATAGGTTTGTATGCTAGAGTACTCGAGGATCAGCGATTCCATAAAGACAAAACCAAGGAAGATCGTGCCAAAAAGAGGGCCTCGAGTGACCTAACTAAGCTCGGCCGAGGAATCCAGGCCCTTATAGATCCTTAACAGCATAAATTCTTCCACTGAGGACCAGTATGACATCAGACACCAGAAAAACCGATGTAGAAAATTATTATTCGGAAGTCCTGACAAGTAGTGACGACCTACAAACAACAGCTTGCTGTACAGAAGACTCGCTACCTAACTACTTAAGGACAACCGTATCTCAGATCCATCCGGAGGTCCTATCGCGCTTCTATGGTTGTGGATCTCCCATTCCACTAAACCTAAGTGGTGCGACTGTTTTAGATTTGGGATGTGGAACTGGCCGCGACTGCTTTACAGTTTCAAAGCTTGTGGGCCCTACCGGCCGAGTGATCGGAGTCGACATGACCGAAGAGCAACTGTCAGTTGCCCGCAAGCACCAAGAATTTCATCAAAACCTATGGGGCTTTAGCCAGCCTAACACCGACTTTCGATCAGGGGTCATTGAAGATCTAAAATCTGTCGATTTGGCTGATAACTCGGTCGATGTCGTGATATCTAATTGCGTCATCAACCTCTCTAGCGACAAAGAGAAAGTCTTTTCCGAAATCTTTAGGGTTCTTAAGCCTGGAGGAGAGCTTTATTTTAGTGATGTTTTTTCAGATCGCAGAATCCCAGAACAGCTGCAAAAAGACAAGGTCATGGTCGGTGAATGCTTAGGTGGGGCCATGTATACCGAAGATTTTCGCCGAATGTTATTCAAGATGGGGATCGCTGATTACCGGGTAATATCGACTAGCAAAATTGACCTAAAGAACGAGGCCATCGAAGCCCAAGCAGGAAACATCAATTTTTATTCGATAACCATCCGAGCTTTCAAGCTAGATATAGAAGATCGCTGTGAGGACTACGGACAAATCGCCCTATATAAAGGAACCATCCCTGAGGCCCCGAACCAATTCGTTTTAGACGATCATCATACCTTTGAGACCGGACGACCAATGGCAGTATGTAGCAATACCGCGGCTATGGTGCGAGACACACGCTACAAAGATCACTTTGAAATCATTGGCGATGAATCGCAGCACTTTGGCTTGTTCGACTGCGCTCCCATTCAAAGCAGCAGTGGTAATGATCAGACTAGTGAATCAGTTGGGTCTTGTTGTTAGGAATAATCTCGGCAACGCTAGTATACGCGGGACTGGTGAGTCTAACCTGGCCTTTGGTTTAAATATGATTCTGCCTTTAAACTAGTCCTAATAGCTCTTAGCAGGTTACCACCAGAAAGCCAATTTTAATTAATAATTATAAGCATATACACTTTCGTCTAGCGTTGCAGCAAACCGACGTGATATAAGGCCCACAATTTAGCAAAGGCAACAGAAAAAATGATCTCTAAAAAACTACTCGCTGCATGCGTACTATTATTTAATTCGCTTGGTTATTCTCAAGACTTCAACCGTGACGTTACTCGGTTAAGGCATGGCACTTATGTTGGATACATAGCAATTGATCACCAAGAAGCCAAGATACCTGCAATTTTAGAAATAGTAAAAGGACCACACACTTGGCGAAAGCCCAAGCACAAGGCTAGTTTTGCTGTGCTAAAGCTGCTGTTTGGTGGGTTTCATTCGCATGAGTACCTATCTCAGTTTTATGCGATTTACCACCATAAGAAATTAACCTTTGACGCTAGTTTTGATGGCAATGGGCCTGACACCTCCCTCCTCCAAGCGACGATTTCATCAGATGGGGCGCAAATAAAGTCGGATGTATCGACCTTGTTAGGTGGTAGTGCTTCCGGTGAGGCCTATTTCAGATTTTTGGAACCCGGAACCTCAGCCATAGAAACACTTAAAGATGTCTACCCTGAAAGGTATACCATCCCCGCTGTCAGCGATAAGTATTATGGACGGTGTGATAACAAGCGAAAGGTATTGCAACTTGAAAGCCGCCGGAATTACTCAAATACTCAAGACCCTCATATTCCGTTTTACGGCTATAATGTAGTATCTAGAGTTGGAAGAAAACCAACCCGTAAGCTGATGGAACTTGGCAGAGAAGACATTGCGGACTATGTTTTTGAACAAGGCAGCAGACACGTTTCCTACAACTATTATAACCAGAAGATATCCATTCCTGGAATCGGTTCTAATTGTGACTTTAATCAGGAAGGCATTTCATGTGGTGAAGCCTGTGCTTTTAAAAGAACTAAGCTATTTAACAAATTATTAGTTCACCAAGACTTTAAGCCAACCGAAGATTCACAGCAGCTTCTTGCTGCCACAGGCCCAACAGAAAGACTATTTGACACCTCTAAACTTAAACACCGTACTGGCAACTATCATGGCTATATGTATTTCAGCAACACCTCTCACTATGAAAAAGTAATCATGGAAGTTGGTAGCAGTGGAACCCAAGATGGTAGAGAGTACCTAAGGCTTGAGGGCAATGTTTATATTGCTTCTGGCCCAATCACGACTGCCAGCTATATTCCGTTCAGGTTTAAACCAACCACTATCGACGGTGATGGTAAAAAACCATTTTTACTGATTAGTGATGAAGACCAATTTATTAAGGTCGAGAAGTGGTCGGAAGAAGCCTTCGCAGGCACCTGGTATAGCAAAAGTAA
>JANQHA010000635.1 GCA_028282865.1 Oligoflexales bacterium | reverse complement strand
TTCTAAAGACTGACCCCGATACCCTCAGCACTCAGTGTAGGGTTCAATGAAATCTTTTTCCTAACTGCAATCTGCTTGATATCAGCCAAAGCACTCCGAATACTCTTAATCTGTGCCCAGCTTAGCCGTGCTTGACCTACAGCCAACTCCTTTAATAATTCATTAAAAACAATTTCACCTTTAATAGCAATATCTGCTGCTGATAAGCCTAGCTCTTTAACGATAGACTCTGAGATCATTACCCTTTCAGCCATATCATCTGTAGTAAATAACTTTAAGAGCGCACGCCTTTCATCTGATGTTATCCGAGAAGCTGGATCATCCAGCAGATTTGACGGCACCTTTAATTGCCAACGTACACAGCGCGAAGATATGGTTTCAAGAACTGCATGCCGCCGGCTGGTGGTCAATACTACCCGCGCATACTCGGGCGGTTCCTCCAAAATTTTGAGTAACCTATTTGCTGCTTGCACGGAAAACTTGTCAATGTCCACTACAACAGCCAAGCGAACCGGAGGGACCTCTGCAAAGGAACGACCTGGCTTAACTAATAAATGGTCTTGCAACGCTTTAGAGTATTCAAGCTTTATCATCGAGCTATCGACCTCTATCCACAAAAGATCAGGATGTAGCCCTTGCAAAACAAGCCTGCAACCACGGCACTGACCGCAACCATTTTGGTGCTCACAATAATAAAAACCTGCGATACCTGCGGCCAATCGCTCTTTCTCTAGCGCTTCAACACCATCCAGCAGCAAAACATGAGGCAAGCTGCGATTTTTATGCATCTGTTTAAATTTATCGTATAAAGAGCCTAGAGCTCCTAAATCTTGCCAGGTTTTGATCTGCGTGGTCCTGGTATCAGTCATAAAAACCTATCTTTAATCACCATCATTGCATCTGCAACACTCTGCTCTACACTCTGCGCCGCATTGATGATTACCATCCGGTCCGGAAAGCTCCGTGCAAGCTCTAAGAAACCATCCCTCACCTTCTGGTGAAACTCCGACTGGGCCTTATCATAGCGACTAGCCTCCTCACTACTATCAGTCATGCGGCCCTTTACTCTGCCCAAAGAGGTAGCGACATCACAGTCTAAGACGAAGGTCAGATCTGGTTGCAGCCCGTAAGTAACCATTGAGTTAATCCGTTCTAGCAAGTCCAGCTGAACCCCGCCAATCATGCCTTGATAGACCCTTGAAGAATCGCTAAAGCGATCACAGACGACCCAAGAATTTCGAGCCAACTCCGGCTTCACCACATGATGGACATGCTGGGCTCTGGAAGCACAAATAATGCAAAGCTCGGCTTCCATCACCAGCTTCTCATGCTCTGGGGGCGCATGGAAAATCTTCCGCAAGTAGTCCGCAATAGCAGTGCCACCGGGTTCACGAGTCGTTTTGTGCTCAACCTTAAGGCTAGACAACGCATCACTCAGCTTACCGGTGAAAAGGCTCTTACCGACTCCTTCACCGCCCTCGATAGTAATAAACCTAGCAGGCACCTTCAAAACCAACCCCGAATTCCGATCCAGCAGATTAACAGTGCGTATCTGCAAGGTCAAATGAACTTGATAGATATTTATACCCTTTAAAATCAATTAGTTATACTAATAACTTATCAATCGACCTCAAGTCAGCTATCATTAAATAAGATAATAATCACCGGCCCTTAAAGGTTTTACCCATGAAAAAGTTTACGGCCTCGCTACTAATAGTGTTAATGGGTTTCGCTACAACCAACTGTCGCAGCCCTAAAAAAACCACCCGGGTAGATTCGGAAAAATCGGACCCTAAGCACAAAGACATCGACTCGGACGATTCTAAAGAAAAGGAAGACCCGGTTGTAGACGGTAAACCCCGACCGCAACAGCCAACCGTCAGGAACTACCAACTAGAAGATAGTGAGTATCAGGTTATGGTCAAGGAGACCGAAGACCATGCAGCCCAATCAGTTAGCTATACCGTCATGATAACCAAAGGCACCAACCAACAGTTTGACGAGCCAGTAAAATTTGAAGGAGATGTTACCACCGGGGTTTCCGTGTCATTCTTTGAAAGAGCTGACTCCCCTAACGCTTCCGAGCTGACATTGACATTGCGTTCAGATCGTAGCTGCAGCGTTAGGTGGGAAAGTAATGGAGCGATAGATATATTTACCAAAATATTTAACGGCTCTTGTAAATAAGACCGATTTTACTT
>JANQHA010000431.1 GCA_028282865.1 Oligoflexales bacterium | reverse complement strand
TAGCAGCCCTTAAATCGACATCTTCCATTTCCGACTCTCGAAGATCGGCGTGGCTTAATATGGACCGCTTCATTTTGGCTCCATTTAAAACAGAGCCTTGCAGATCAGCATGGCTGAAGTTCGCAGCGGTTAGGTTCGCTTTGCTGAAGTTTGTACCAATTAGTGTTGCCCCTTCAAAGGTAGCGCCAGATAAATTAACCCCAGAAAGATCCCAACCACTAAGGTCGACGTTTTTAAGGTTGGCGCGGCCACCGACAATTTTTTTTGACGGGTTCAAAACCGACTCGTACCATACCTGATGACGCTCTATAATTTTATCTAAATCTTCGCGGGTGTTGACTGTCATCGGCAATGACACGGGGATTTTGCTTAATTTATCTGGCTTTTCTTCAGCTTCAGAGGCCGGAGTCTTAGCACAATCGTCCGAAGCTGCGACTGGTTCGGCTTCGGGTGTTAAAAGTTGCTCAGGATCGTTATCAACCGGTAATTCTTCATCGGGCATAGTCTATCTACCTCTATTGCTACGATTCGATAAATGCTTTCAATTTTTTACTACGCGATGGATGACGAAGCTTTCTTAAAGCTTTAGCTTCAATTTGACGAATTCGCTCACGAGTGACATCGAAATTCTGTCCTACCTCTTCGAGTGTGTGGTCACTCTTCTCGCCGATGCCAAAACGCATTCTAAGAACCTTTTCTTCTCTTGGAGTTAGGGTTGCTAGGGCTTTAAGAGTCTGCTCCTCGAGACTGCCAGACATAACATTCTCTGCAGGGCTTTCTTGGGTTTTATCCTCTAAAAAGTCTCCGATGTGGTTGTCTTCCTCTTCGCCAATTGGTGTCTCCAAAGAAATCGGCTCAACAGCTATTTTTAAAACTTTTCGAACCTTGTCTAGAGATAATTCCATCCTTGCGGCAATTTCTTCGGGAGTGGGCTCACGACCCATTTCCTGAACCAGGTAACGGCTAGTGCGGATAAGCTTATTGATGGTTTCAATCATATGCACTGGTATCCGAATAGTTCTGGCTTGGTCGGCAATTGCTCTGGTGATTGCTTGGCGAATCCACCAAGTTGCATACGTGGAAAACTTGTACCCGCGACGATACTCGAACTTTTCGACCGCCTTCATGAGGCCTATATTACCTTCCTGGATGAGATCTAAGAACTGTAAGCCTCTATTTGTATATTTTTTTGCAATCGATACTACTAGCCTTAAGTTAGCTTCAACTAGTTCTCGCTTAGCCAACTCAGCGGCATTGCGGATATTGTTTAGCTGGTCGTAAGAAGAGCTTAAGTCGTGCTCGACCATATTGCAGGCTACCTGCGCTCGAGCTATGGCATCCAGTGCAGCCTGAATATTTCGAACCACCCGCTGCCATTCACGTTCGGTAGCAGAGCCAAATGGGGTCTGCGGAGTTTTCTCGATGTGCGCTAGTAAGTCTTTCTCGTTGGTTTTCATTCTCTTCGCATAGTAAGAGATATCCTGGTTTGCCTCACGGATTGTGTTGGCATGCTCTGACATAATGTCAATAGTGCTAGTCATCAATCGCCGGTTGATGTTTAGCGTCTTAAGGGTTTCGAATATTTCGCTACGTAGTTTTTCAACTTTGTTCTTCGCTCTCACAGATTTGGTTTTATTGTAAGTCTTAAGAGCGGTTTCAAATTTGTCATACTCTTTTAAAAACTCGGTTGTAGCCTCTTTTAGTTTTTCTTGGTGAAGAGCCTCGTTCGATGAAGCTTCGTCATCGTCGAAGCCTTTGATGAAGTTTTTCATCCGTACTTCATCAGCTACAAACTTTCTTGCTGTGCCAATGATTCTCTCGCGCCCAATGGGAAGCTCAAGTAACTTCTCTAGCATCCGATTTTCTTCTGCTTCAATTTTCTTGGCGATAACCACTTCGCCTTCTCGAGAAAGTAATGCTACCGTTCCCATTTTGCGCAGGTAGATACGAACAGGATCACTAGACTTGCCGGCGGCCGCGGTAGCAGCTGCATTGGTAGATGTTGTTTTTGCTTCCTCGGAACTTTCGTTCTCATCACTGTCATCTTTTGCGCTGGCTTCGCCAAAATCCTCGCCTTCGTCTTCGATCACACGGACGTTCTTCGTTTTCAGCTCCGCCATTAAATCATCCACTACTTGTGGACTGACTTTGCTACCAGGGATAGCTTTATTAATATCTTTATAGGTCAGAAATCCTTTTTCATCGGATAACAGCTGTAACGTAGAAATAATCTGCGCTCGGTGCGTTTCTTCGTTATAAGCGCCTTTTTTTGGCTTGGCAGCGGTGCTCTTTTTCGTTGCTGCGCTCTTCTTATCCGAAGTAGCATCTTTCTTCGTAGCTACGGACTTCTTTGCGGTCGCCTTTTTGGTTTTAGCTACTGCTGCAACCTTCTTTTTAGTTGTAGTTTTTGCTTTAGCTTTTGTAGTGGTTTTTTTTGTTTTTGCTACTTTTTTAGTCGCCTTTTTCTTGGCTGCCACCGTCTTTTTCTTAGTCGTAGCCTTTTTGCTTTTTACGGCTTTTTTCTTTTTTGCAGTGGTTTTTTTGGGGCTGCTTTTTTTAGTAACTTTTTTAGTTGTTTTCGCCTTTTTTGATTTAGGCTTAGTCGCACTTTTCTTTTTTGTTACTGTTTTTTTTATTTTCTTTTTAGCCTTTTTGGTTGTAGCCTTCTTTTTAGTGGCTTTTTTTGAGGTGGCTCTTTTTTGAGTCTTTGTAGTTTTCTTTGCTTTTTTTCTTGCGGCCATACGGGAAACGCCCCTTTTGATAAAAGTTGCTAAAAATGAAAAATATTATATTTCACATGCCATCCAAACCTCCATTCTTAATCAATTTCCTAAATATAATCAAGGCGAAATATTAAAAATTATAGGCGTTTTTCTATATCAACAATTGAAGTATTAATGCTTTTAATAGCGTTTAATATATTCTCAGTATCTTCCCTAGAGGCTCCAACCAGCTGCTTTTTTAGCTGCGAGATGGTATCTCGCTGTTTTTTTAAGGAAATCTCCGAGAGTAGCCTGCTTATCTTTGCAGACCGCTCTTCGGTGCCGAAAGCGTCTTTCTTTTGCTCTAAGTATCCAAATAACTTCAGGATTCTTGGTTCTACAGTAGATATGAACTTAGACTTCTCTTGTTTATAAGGTGCTGCACCTAATGTAAGAGTCTCTAGGAACTCTATAGCTAAATTCTGCCATAAAGGGTCGAGGTCCACATCACTTGCAAGCACTTTTGACACGCTATCACAGTCAATTTGCTCAGGTTCTGAGAAATACAGATGACCTATCAACTCGAGCTCTAGCAGAGATAAGGGCTTTATGTTGATGGTGCTTTGCTGCGACGTGGCAGGCTCTTTTTTGGTATCACTTAGTCTATCTGCTTGGGCATTTGTTTTTGGCTGCTTTAAAAACCTAAGCTCCTGTTCAATCAGTTCTTTGCTGATCCCACTAAGCTGCGAGATCCGGTTTATTAACGTAGCAGCAGCCAACCGGTCATTGATCTTATCAAGCCAAGGAATAATTTCCGTTTTCAGTAGTCGCGGTAAGCCTATCGTAGGGGTTGATTCGATCTTCTTGGTTATCGCAAAGTCAAGCAAAGGCTTTGCCG
>JANQHA010000362.1 GCA_028282865.1 Oligoflexales bacterium | reverse complement strand
CTTAGAGTTCTCGATGGTGCCATCGCTGTTTTTGACGGGGTGGCAGGGGTCGAACCGCAGTCTGAAACGGTATGGCGGCAAGCTGACCGATATGAAGTTCCACGGATTTGTTTTATCAATAAATTAGATCGTGTCGGTGCAAGTTTTGAAAACTCCCTTCTTTCTATTCAGGAACGGCTTCCGGGAAATCAGGTGGCATTTCAAATACCCATAGGATCCGAAGACGGCTTCGTAGGCGTTGTCGATTTAATTACGATGAAAGCGGTTGTTTGGAGTGGTGAAGACCTTGGCGCTAGTTATGAGGCCAAGGACATTCCAGATGAGCTCCTTGAAGATGCTAACTTTCATAGGGAGGCCCTCGTTGAGGCATTGTCTGAATTTGACGATGTATTGATGGAAAAATTTTTAGAGTCAAAACCTATCACAGAAAAAGAATTGATAACCGTTGCAAGGCGAGCCACCATATCTTCTAAAATCATTCCGGTGTTTTGCGGCTCCGCGTTTAAGAATAAAGGGGTGCAGTTGTTGCTTAATGCAATTGTTAACTATCTGCCCTCTCCAAATGATCGAGGTGAGGTCGAGGGTTTTGATCCATCGAATGAGGAAAAAATTGTAAAGCGAAAGCGAACCACCGAAGAACCACTAGCTGCTCTTGCCTTTAAAATTGTTTCAGACCCGTTCGTCGGTCAGCTGACCTACGTGCGGGTATACTCCGGCGCCTTAAAAGTCGGGGGTACTGTCATGAATACTCGCCTCGGGAAACGAGAGCGTATAGCTAAGATTCTTCGGATGAAGGCTAATCAGCGAGATGAAATTTCTGAGGCTAAAGCAGGCGATATATGTGCGGTTGCAGGTTTGAAAATGGTTGCAACTGGAGATACGTTATGCGACTTCAAGCACCAAATTTCTCTTGAGCCTTTGACATTTCCTGAACCTGTTATTTCAATTGCCATTGAGCCAAAAACCACTGTAGACGGTAAGAAATTAATTAAGTCCCTTGAGAGGCTAGAATGCGAGGACCCTTCATTTAAGGTTAATTACAATCCGGATACTGGGCAAACTCTGATAAGTGGTATGGGTGAGCTTCATTTAGAAATTATTGCTGATCGATTGCTTAGGGAGTTTAAGGTAGAAGCTAATGTCGGTAAGCCACAGGTTTCTTACCGGGAGGCATTATCAACCTCTGCTAAATCTACTTTCTGTTTTCAGAGGGAAACCGAGAAACAGCGGCAATTTGCAGAAGTCACTCTTAATATTGAGCCATATGAGGGGGATGAAAGTTTCGTATTTGTCAACGATGTCAAGCCGGTCGTGATTCCTCCAAATATGATTCCTGGAATAAAGAAAGGGATTGAAGAGGCGACTGCTTCGGGTCCACTTGCAGGTTTTCCGCTGATTAATGTTAAAGTTACTTTGATTGATGGTAAGTTTGATGAAGAAACTTCCGACGAAATTGCTTTTAAAATTGCCGCTGCTTCTGCCTTCCGAGATGCAGTTCGCAAAGCGTCACCGGTTTTGATGGAGCCGGTTATGAAACTTGAAGTTTTGGTTCCGGATGATTACCTGTCAAATGTTATTACCGATATTAACGCCCGTAATAGTCGAGTTAATGGCATCGACATCAAAGCTGGAGTTCAATGTGTCGATGCTACTGCACCACTCTCTCAGATGTTTGGCTACTCTACCCAGCTTCGTTCCATCACCCAAGGTCGTGGCACTTATTCCATGCAATTTTCCCATTACGAGTGCGCCCCAGACTCGGTTAGAAAGCAGATGACAGGATTATAGTCTTCTCGTTAAGCTTGGCTAAAATTTGAGAAACATACCTGAGCTTGCAGCTAAATTGCCATGTGCTACAAATGGCTAGGCATGACAATGAAGGTCCGGTGATGTATGATGGTGTTAAGGAGGGTGAGGTTGAAAGCCCAAATTATAAAATTTCTGCTATTGAGCTCTTTTATCTCATCTATCGCTGCTGCTCAGAGTTCTGACGTCTCTTCGCAAGGGCAGATGGAAGTAGGTGCTAGCGGTCGGCTCGATTTAGACTCCGGCGAGAGTGATAACAATTACGTCAAAGTTAAATTTGGATATTATGTTAGTAATGGAATTTTAACGGGATTGATGGTTTCAGTTGGAACTGAAGAGTCAGGCCTTCGCGAAGGGGTCGCGCCATATTTGGAGTTTAATTTAGGCGATCGCTGGGGGCTGTCTACTTTTACCGGGCTTCAAGTTAAATATTCGAAGTCCCCAAAAGATGTAAATAACGATCGTAATATTATTCCGGTTATATACCTTGGGGCGATGTGGGTTTTGGCAAAAGGTATTGCAATATCATCTCAGCTAAACCTTGAAATGTCTCAGGAGAAAGTTTTCGGTACTTCTGATAATAGAAAAAAAACCAATACTCAGATGGAAATTGGCCTGCGAGTCTTTCTATAAACTATGAACCCGTCAAATTCAGACAACCAAGAGTTTGTTGAAAAATCTCTCATACGAGTATCTGTGGTCAGCATTGGACTGTTTGCGATTAAAATCTTGGCTTTTGTCTTGTCCGGGTCATTAGTTGCGTTGGGTAGTGCTCTAGATTCTTTATCGGATGCAATTTTATCTTTTGTCAACAGTAGGCTACACCGCATATCGCTTCATGAAGCCGATAGGGAGCATCCGTTTGGCCACGGAGGGGTAGAGGTTGTTGCAAGCCTTATTCAGGGCATTATTATTTTCGCGTTTGGTGTCACCATTGTGACGGAATCTATCCTAAGAGTTTACCGGGGAACTCATGATACTGAAATTAACTCTGAAGGTTTATTTCCTGCTTTTATCGTAATGTTGATTTCGGCGGCATGCGCTTATCTTTTACATCTATATTTGAATAGCAAGCGTCGTAAACTCGAAGCTGCTGGTGGACGTTCGCTAGTTTTGGTCGCTGACCATGCTCATTACTCTGGGGACGCATTTGCAAACTTTGTCTCAGCTGCTGGTATCGCATTGGTATGGCTAAGCAATATATTTATTTTGGATGCATTATTTGGAGTCCTCTCTGGTTTAGTTCTATGCTGGGTGGCATTTCCAGTCCTAAAGCAAAGTGTTTCCGATATCCTTCACACTGAGATTGCAGCTGACCTTCAGCAGAAGATTGTTGATATCGCCTACCATGCTGATAAGCGCATCATAAGTATCCACCGGCTCAGATCTCGTGCATTAGGCCCCATGATATTTGTAGATTTTCACTTAAAGCTGCCGAAAGGATTAACCATCGAAGTGGGTCATGATATTGGTGATTTAGTGGCTGATAAAATTAAGGAAAGCTTTCCGCAAGTAGATATCATCATTCATATAGACCCAGACTCAGAGCCTGATGATGAACTTTGGGAGCCAAGTTTTCGATCACCTGAAGGTTGACGGCTCCTACTTTTACTCTTACTTTTTTGCATCCGAACCAATTCTATACGGACTGCCTGCAAATATGCCTCTATCAGCTCGTTATTTGAAACTCCATAAGCCCGCCCCCACTCAAATAAATCTGGTGGCAAAGCGTACCCGCGCTCAATATTCGATATGAATTGGGGAGATGAATACCCTAATTTTTTCGAAATATTTTGCTGTGATTGAGCTCGTTTTTTCCTATTTTGGCTAAGAAACTGCCCAAAGTGTTTCCTATCGATAATCGTCATATTACCTTAGATCCCGGGGGTGAGGCTAGACCTTCCCTCTTTCGAACGTAGATCCCTCTTTTAAAATAGATTCTCCCGGATAGCGAATGAGTTTTTCTACATCGAGGCCAATTAGGTGGTATGTAACTAGCTAATTTAAAAGGATAAAAAAAATAATAGATACGATTTAAATTAAATTAATTTATATTTAGCGGATCTTTGGGTCTGCCCGCTTAGGGTAGACTGTTAAATATTCGCACCTCAGGAGTATGGTATGTCAACACCGATTCGAGACCTTTACCGAGAAAACATGGATAGTCTGTGGACTACTTTTAATCAGCTGGATTTTTCTGATCGAGAAATCTACGGGCTCTATATGGAGCAGGTTTTCTATTTAGCTACCCACGCGACGCGGCTGTTATGTCGGGCGGCGTCACATCTGGGAGTAGAAGACCAGAAATTGCATAGAAAGTTTGTTGTTCACGCTTTGGAAGAAGTCGATCATGAGGCATTGGCTCGTGCCGATTTACGTTATCTCAAGCGCGAGCCAGTGAATATTATGGCTGAAGCAAAAGAGATTATCCGCTTACAACTCGAGTGGATCGATAAAGTGCCATTAAGTTTTTATGGTTATGTAGTGATTTTGGAGGGCCTAGCTTTAGAGGCAGCTACAGATGTTTACGAGACCGCCTTGAAGAATTTTGGCCCGCGAGCTGTGACTTTTCTAAAGCTTCATATTGCTGAGGATCCGGATCATGTAGACAAAGCTTTCGAGATGTTCGACGACCTTGACGAAGAGGCGCTTGAAAGCGTTCGAATAAATATGAACCAATCAACAGACCTGTACAAAAAAATGATGCTTTCTATCAAAGAGCACAGAGAGGTGACCGTACCTTCAGCAGCACAATCGACTTTAGATACTTCCCTTTAGTACTTGACCGGAAGTGGAGGCCTTAGCAACCTCTACTTCCGGTATGAAAGCTATTGTAATTATTAGCTTTACTTAAATTATTATGATTTTCTCTAAACATTGACCCTTATATTCCGAGACACCCAGATATTGGCCTAATGTTCAGGCTACTAAGGGGTTTTATAATGATAAGCGCGAATGCACAGAATCTTGATTATGTCGAATTGATGCAAGATGCTGTAAGAGATCTTGAGAAGTTACTGAAGGATGAGGGTATTA
>JANQHA010000141.1 GCA_028282865.1 Oligoflexales bacterium | reverse complement strand
CACCTGAGCCAGCTGCCAAATTTTTTAGGATAAACGACTTAAGCTCGTTAAATACAGTCCCCCCCTCACCGACAAATGGCTTAAACACTGAGATCAATGCAAAAGTCACAGCTAAAGAAGGAATCAGACTGAAAAGAGTCGCATAGGCCATAGCACTAGCATGCTTAAAGAGATCACAGCGAATGACATCTTCAATAAAAACCTTTATAGGGTCAACGATATGCTTCAAAGGTCAGACTACCTTAATGTACGGCCGATGCTGGAGCAGCCGCTCTCTTTTCCTTAACCCAGTTTCGTAAAACTTTCAGGCCCTCAGTCTCCCACCGTAAGCTATTACGCTGCTGAATAAAAGTGACAAATAATCCGTCTAGAACTTTATTGAAACGCTCGACATGGTAGATTCGTTGCTCAAGAGGCCGCTCAATGTCTTCGCTTTCTGCATTTTCGTCGGAATCTATCGGCAATGCCAATGACTTTGGAGATAGCCCATTTTGGTTAATACCATCACAGCTAAGAGTGACGCTGTACGGTCCTACTCCACCTACTTCAAGACCAACACGTAGTTCTTTCACGGTCTTACCCGATCCAAGTGCCTCAATAGCCTCGCGACTATGACCTGGATCACCTCCTTTTAACGTACTACTGTGGGTAACTGGAATACTGCCTTCCAGCACCAACCGATCTTCGACCCAAAGGCTAACCGGTACCTTCTCGCCATCCAGTTGTATTTCGATACCCTCACTATTTTTTTCAGTGCTATACCAAAGCCATCCTAGAAATTCACGCCCCAAAAAAGCCTTAGCTTTAGTGATTGTGTGTAAATTCTCTACAAATCCAGCGACTTTTGGGGATAACTTAGACATTTACAATAATCTCCACGGGTTAAGGGTACAGCAATCTGTGGATAAACTGTGGGCAAATCGTTGATAACATGTATAAAACAATGCAAAACGGCCTGTTTTGTATCAATAGAGTTATTTAACAATGTAGACTTAAGTCGAACAAGGATGATTCACTTTTTAACAAAAGTTGTCAATACGTGAATTGGATTTTTTTTACTTTTTTTGTTAGATGTCAGCAGTAATTTTTTTGCAAAGACTGGAACACATTGACTAGCAACAAGAACAAGAAGAATCAAAAAAAATCAAGCTCACAAGATTTTTCATTTGAAGAACAAGAAGATCCTGCGGAAATGCTAAGAGCACACCTTGATGCATTTGAACCACCACGAAAAGACGTCGATGAGCTAGTGGATTCTCCGCGTTTAAAAAGTAAAAAGAAAAAAAATATCCAGTTAACGGTAGACCTTCATGGACAAACAGTCGCCGAAGCGAGGGAGAGTTGCGACCGGTTGCTGAATTCTATTGCAGGTCAAGGTGAGGCAGATATAAAAATAATCACTGGTAAAGGACGTCACAGCGGTGCTCAAGGACCTACTCTTATTTCTGAAATTTATGACTACATAGCAAAAAAATATCAAAATCAAATCATCCGAATAGACCCGCCACCGGCTAATGACCGCATAGACGGGCTACCGCTAAAAGGTTTTTTTGACCTTAAATTTAAGCGCTGATAGAGAGTCATCGATATGAGACCCGATACAACCTACGAACTTAAAATCACTTTCGATCCCCTCCGGGCAAAAGAGGTAAAAGAATTAGTAAAAGCCTTTTTACAAGAGAGTGGAGTCTTTGAATTCGTCGAAGGTGCACTAGATGTAGACCTAAACCATGATTACAGCGTTTCTGAAGAGGAACTATTCGAACAATCGGGAGGCAGTACCTCCCCTCTAAGTATTTACAAATACGACCTAGATTATCTTTCTTCACTCAAAGCTGACTTAGAAAAGGCCTTTGGCCAGAAAATAGACTTAGATATCGAGAAGCTTCCGACTTTAACTTGGACCGAAGGCTGGAAGCAGAGCTTTAAGCCGATATACACCGATATGTTCTGTGTTCATCCTCCGTGGGAGGCTGTAAAGTCCAGCAAGAATTACAAATCGATTGAAATTGACCCTGGGATGGCATTTGGAACCGGTCAGCATGAAACTACCAAGCTATTAGCTTGGGGATCTGAAGCTCTAAGGCCTCCAAGCATAG
>JANQHA010000057.1 GCA_028282865.1 Oligoflexales bacterium | reverse complement strand
TGAGGCTTGACTGTGATTTTTGCTGAAGCTGACTGGCAAAAGAATATAAGAAACAACGCCGCAACTGCTAGATGCTTAGCTGCATAAAAAATAATCACCATACACCCCCCTTGGCTGGTACTGGGCTTACCTACCCATATTATTTTGGCTGACTGGTCAGTTAGTTTGGATCGATCCTAAGGTAGCTGTGGCAATCTGTCAATACTCGATTGATTTTAGAAATTTATGCCTGCAGAAGACTCCCTTTGATTGACGGATACTACAGTAATTGCTAAGAATTACCCTCCCCATTTTGACATGTCGGGGCGTAGCGCAGATGGTAGCGCGCGTGCTTTGGGAGCATGAGGTCGCAGGTTCGATCCCTGTCGCCCCGACCACCGGCCACATCCGGCCGATTGGTGACCCCATCCCACCAACTGTCTAATAACAAAAATGAAATCGAACAATGTGAAGTGGCCGCATACGGTCGTTTAAACGACAACCAAGCCTAACAACGAACCGACTCTTTCCGCTTAAAAATTTCTATAAAACATATTAAAATCTAAAGGATAAACCTTAGCCGGAGAAATAAATGAAGCTATTCAAATACTACACGTTGTTGATGACGATCGTGTTTAGCAATGCCGCTCTTGCCGACAACATTGAAGGCGTATGGGATGGCACCTGCAAAGGGGATTATCGGTGGTACATTCAATTCGGCGGGGAGGGAAATTTTCGCCAATCCTTGGAGCTTATGTCATCTGATGAATGTAGTAGCCATGATTTAGAGGACTATCGCGATGGTCCCTACTCAGTCTCTTACGATCAAAACGGCGATTTGACTCTTACCTGGCGGATTGATGAATATTACCGAGTCCTGAAAGCCGAATATCTGGTCCGTATTTATAATGCAAATGGCTACTGTGGCTTTACCGATTGGGAACTGGATTTACCGAAGGAAATTACTGATATAGATTGTGGGGGATCTAGCAATGTACCGACCGAATTTTCGATGATTGAAGGGTCAATCGATGGAGATACATTGTTTTTAGGAAGGACAAACTCAGGCGAGCCAGCACCATGGATGCGCCGCGACTGATCAATGTCGATTTATAGCTTCCCCACCCAGCGCGCCCGCGTACTGCGGGCAGAGTCGATTGTCCATTCGCCGATCCGGGATTTAAAGTTCCTTCGATTCATTTCTTCGATCACCCGCTTCCAAGTCAGACCATCTCGGTCCTTAAGCTGAATAATCATCCTCGCCATTTTTATCTCGCGAGGGTTTTGAACAAGCTTTCCGTCGACAACTTTGAAACCGTAGGGAGGGCTTCGGGGAAATTTGTAGTTATTTGGATCACGTCCCGTATGTTTTTTCTTTATTTCTAGTTGTTTGAGATGACCGGAAACGGCCGTTTTGGAGATGTCCAAGCGCTCTGCAATTTCACCCTTTGATAGACCCTCAATAACGTATAAATCGCGTACAATCGCCGGTTTTGTCTTCTTTGGATCTAATATTAATGGTACAAAATCATAAAGATACGTACGGTTCGCCCAGCGTTTGGCTTGGTCGACCATTTGTCAACCTTTTCGAACCATCAAGCCAAAAAAAATCATCAGCCGATTCAGCCAGAACTGGAGTGGCTTTTTTCAGCTGATATCTTCCTTTGCTTTGCGTCCAATGTTTCTGATCTTTGAATTTCAAAGTGGCGTTTTCGATGATAACGTAAAGTTTGGGGCAGCACGAGTTGAGTGACTATGTCTTCCTTACTTTGCGAATCGGTATAAGACGAATGAAACACATAATTTTGACATTTTTGGTAGCCCCTTTTTCTAATCAATTGTTAGCCGCGAATAACCTTTCTCCTTCAAAATTAGCTCACTGCGAAGACCTTTTATCCGTTGCAAGAGCAAAACAATTTAGGAGCTCAACGATACTGTGGATTAGAAGCAAAAATCCTAGGCTGGCCAGGATTTTAGAAAATGGAAGAATTGGTAGATCTCGAACTGCCCAACGGGTTGCTATTGAGATTTTATCTGGAAAATCGGTGCCGAGCCAAGATAATAAGAATTGGTATATTTTAGAAGCGCGCGAAGTAATCGAAAACGGGGAAACTCAATTGCTCATAGAAATTCCGTCAATTAGAGCTAAGCTTGGCATGAGATCGGGCAGTAAGCCAAGCAATCTGAACACTTTTTATGTTGAGTTTATTTCAGGAGTCTTGCAAGGGGCCGTTAATCGTATTTTAGAGAATCCTGACATCAAGAAAGTTGTGATAGATGCACAGCTTGTAACGAACAGTTCACTCGCTTTTGAATTTCGCCGCTTAGGATTTAAGGACACGAAAGTCATCGATTGGATTATGAAATTTATTTATAAAGGGTCACCCTCGAAATCTATGAAACTATACCTTCCCGTTGAGGTTTCAGATTGAAATTGTCCTAAATTTGGGGTTGACCCGAAAAATTGGACCCGGAGTTACGCAACATACTAAAGCTCCCAGCTTGCGAGGTTAAAGGTGAGTCGAGCGTAATCTCCCCGATAGGCATAATGGCCAGACCTTGCACTTTTTTGAAAGAAGTAGTTTTTATCTCCGATCGTTTCTGAGTGCATAGATAAGCTTGGAGCTTCTGAAGGAAAAAAAGAGACTATACCTAAACAATGAAATTTGAACTAACTCGACACACTTAATAAAAAGTCCTCGGGATTTTTAATAAAATCTTGATAGTTATCTCTAGTAACAATTACAGGTAGAGCTGATTTAAAGTGCTTTTGAAATTCCTCTAAACCATCGGCTTTCCTTTTTCTTCCCGATTTAACTTCTATTGCATAAAGTTTGTTGTTGTTTAGGTAGATAAAGTCCACCTCGTAGTTCCCCTGACGCCAATAGTAAAGTTTTCCAGTACCTCGCGCTAAGGCTGCTCCAACAGAGGCCTCAAACATATGGGGGATTTTCTCTTGCAAGCCTACTTGTCCACTCAACTTAAATAATGCGGAACACATCGGTAATATTTTTGGTGATGAACTTTTTACTTTGTAATTTTTCGCAGAATATTTCTCTAAAGATTTAAATAAAAATGCTCCGGCAAATAAATCTAAATAGTATTTGATTTGATCAGTATTTCCCTTCTCGTGTAGTTGTCCGAGTAGTTTTCTAAAACTAATCTCTTGAGCGGGGTAACCTGATATAATCTCAAAGCTTTGCCTAAATAGCGTAGGGTTTTTAACATTTGCAAAAGCTAAAATATCTCTATTTATGACAGGCTCGATAATTGATCCGACCATATATTGATGCCACCTTCGAGTGTCGGCTAAATAAGTGTAACTGCCTGGATAGCCGCCAAACTGCAGATACTCATCGATAGTCATCTCTTTGAGTTGGATTGATTCTAAATAGTTCCAATGGAACACGGGTATAAGTTCATATCGACCGGTAAGACTTTCCGTCAATCCTTTTTGAATATTTAACGAGCTTGACCCGAGAAGTAATATTGAAATTTTATTTTGGTTCAACCTTTTTTGATCGTCCCAAAATTTCTTAATTGTTTCTGACCAATTTGAAATTTTTTGTATCTCATCAATGACGAGAAGAGCTTTCTTTCTTTTGGCTTCTTGCCATTGTAAAGTTAACCATTCACGCCCCGGAGCGATCAAATCATCAGCATTAGCAAAATGGTAGGGTTGTTGATATGTTTCTAAAAACTGTAAGACTCCAGTTGTTTTCCCAACCTGCCTCGGACCAATGATGACTTGAATAAGTGGGCTAGGCTCTTGAAACCGTTTATGGAGAGTTTTAACAAATGGTAAAATGATTTTATTTTTCATAATGATAGGATAACCTATCATTATTGATAAGTCAACCTATCAAATATATAAATCATTGATAATATTATATTTATTTGGCTTTAATTTGCTGTAAGTCTAGATCGATAGGGTCTATTAAGGCAAGCGCACAGTTCTATTCTCGGAAACTATCTCTTCCATGGCTTCTGTGCACCACGGTTAGCGGTTTAGCGTCGCTCCGACCAACCTTGACGCTGGACGGACCCGTGAACTGACGGTTCCAGCCCAAATCCAGTCGTTTGCAGGCCGTAGCTTTACGTGAGTTTCCATTGCGTCTTTTTTCAGTTGATATCCACCAATAACTCATCAAATTTTGAAGGATTATATCGGGTCAATAATAGTCATTTCTAATGTCCTAATGTCGACGATAATGTTGTAGGGCGTGATGACATTACCGATCATGAGAAGATCATTTGGTTGGCGTGGAATCTTCATGTCAGAACTAATGTACCATGTTTTGTAATCTACTCCACCAGGAGTTACATTTTCTTCCCAATTCACTCTGACACGCGGTTGCCACTCCTCTTTCGCCCGTTTTTGAATATTCTGGGCTCTAGTGTCATATAGGTGAAGAAGTTCAGGTGTCAATGGATGATCTTTTGTAAGTGTATCTAATACGTCCTCCAAAAGGTAGCCTTCGGTGTCGCTTAACTTAAACCAGTGCTCATCTTTGGAACTCTGTTCAACACTTGCTATTTTATATTCGTGCTCTCCTGCTTTCTCTAGCTCTTTCAAAAACTGCATTGACGACCAGAAACTTTGCACAGGACGATCATTGAGGTTCTTCGCATGATGTCTCAAA
>JANQHA010000663.1 GCA_028282865.1 Oligoflexales bacterium | reverse complement strand
AAAATAAGTTTTCTGTCGCGTTCTTAACAAAAATCAGAAAGAATAAAACCTGTGGTGATACCTGTAAATCGTGTTAGTATTTTTTATAAAAACTTTTTTTGAGCAGTCATGATCTGTCAGGCTCTGAGTTTGTTATTATGTCATTTTTTCGTACAACCTATGTAGGAGTCGTTGTTGCTATAGTCTTGACAAGTTTCCCAGTAAACTATGCAATAGCGGGAAATGGGGTGTGCGATAAGATTCTTACAATTCTCGGCTTGTTGCCACAGGAGACCATTGTTGGTCGACCTGATGCTTTTATAGATAAAAAAGCCCTACACCAATGGCTTAGCGAGCAGCCCGAAGAGCTTAAACAGACGCTACATAAGCTTGCGTATGCAGTTAGACTTGTTAGCCACGAGGAATTTAAAAGCAACTTGTTTCTTGCATTTGAAAAATTTCTAGCGTCAGTAGAAACGAATCGAAGATACTTCTTTCCTTCAGAAGATGACACCGGCGGTAGAAGCGTTGTATGGACAACAAAAGCTTTTCTTGATTACGTCGAGACTAAGCATCCACACCTTCGAGATCGTTTTTTTGTCTTCGATTTACGGACTGGCACCTATAGCGAACGTATGTCACAGAGCGACGAGTGGGTTATTATTGACGATGCGTCGTATAGCGGGACAAATATGAGTCTTTGGGTGGGGAGCCTTCAAGAATCATTTCATGTTAACGTTGTTACCCCCTACATAACCGGCTATGCTCTTGACAAGATTCACAAAGCTAGAAAAAAAACTGAGGAAGTAAGAATATACAGTACACAGCCTATGGAAACCCTTACAGAAATCGTAAGGCGCCTCGGAATCCCGCTCTCGGATCTATACAAGATAATTCGCTCAGACTTTCCTTATGATGGCATGGCTCTTACCTTCTTTTCTCACAAGATTCCCGATGGTCGGTCTTTCCCCATGGAAATTGAAGAAGGAAAACTCTACAGAAAGTCACTTATTGGTTACACTACTAAATTGCGAAAAATACCATTTCTCAAGTACCGAAATCCCGATGTCACGAAATATTCCGTGCCAATTCAGATACCCTAGTGGTGTCGATGCTGGACCCTCAATTGTCTAAGAAAAATTAAAGGGTTTAATCGGAAAATCAGAGAAATGCGATGCGATTAATATTGGCCAACAGAGTAGGGAAAAATTATAATAAAACCTCTGATTACTTTCTTACCCGTTGGCTCTATCGTTAACCCTAAAGTTCGCAAACCCTGTTCGAGAAATGTTCTTATATAGGCATCGCGCCAAGTTCTACTGTTGGCCTCGGTTTCTGCCAAAAAAGAAGGTGGATACCCTCCTCTGAGCCATAACTTCTCAAAGTCATCGACACCGACTTCGACTGAAGAAAATGGCGTGAGCTCTAGGTACTGTATCCGGCTAGCAAGAGACTCAGAAGATTGACGGATAAGTTCTCGTGAGGCACTTCCAAGAATGAGATACTTGGTCTTCTCCTTGTGACGATCGGTAAGGACACGTAGCGGCTTGAAGAGTTCAGGTATTCGTTGCACCTCGTCAATGACGACAAGACCCGATAAAGGCTCCAACGCGGTTATCGGTTCGGCTAACCTCGCTTCGTCGACGGGGTCCTCAAGATCGAAATAGTGGCTGGGTTGGGAGTTGGCTGCTCGAAAGAATTCCTGCGCGATTGTTGTTTTACCGCATTGACGAGGCCCCAACAGGACTACGACATTGTGAACATTAAAGTTATCTTAAATTTTATTAATAAAATCAAGTTATTACATACAGATAAATAGATTCCATGAAAAATCAAATGTCAACTTTGATTTTTCATGGAGTGCTCAAGCCATACTCTATAAACCGTTAAGATAGCTCCATTTTTTAAGGTGACAGCACTCTATCTCGTAGCACAGCAAACCTACGCCTTGAAAAACCCTCTTCCCTCAAATGAAGCGCAGGAAGTCATGAAAAAAATGACAAACTCTGCCCAAAAACATATCGATCTCAATAACGTCCATAAAACGGCGAGCGGATCAAATCATACATCTGCTTAGCAGAAGTTTCGCGAAATGGGTCTCTCTGATAGTCATAGGCTTCACGTAGTAAACCTGATTCCGAAGATTGCCCCCAGGATAACTCAACTCCGCGATCAGTTTGCGAGCCAACCACAATCTCTCCGCTACTAAGCATCATTGCAAACCTTCCCGTGTGAAAATCAAGACTAACACCATTAATTAAGCCTTTGACAGAAGATCGGCGTGAGCGGGCAATCATTCCCTTGACACCCAGTGGAAAAAAATCATGCCGATTCATAGAGACGCCGCTTCTTGCCAATAAACTAAATTTTGCCTCTGGCCCGGAGTAGGTGCCACTAAGTTGCCTAACCTCATTAGTATACTTTTTAGTATCTGCTCTAGCTAAATCTTTATGGAGTACGAGAGTCCCCACACGACCGTATGTTTTTGAATACCAAATCCCTTCTACAGACCGTTCGTACCAGCGAGAAACCTGAAAGAAGCTCTCGCCTTTGCCATCAAAGACGTAGTAAGGAGCAGAGTCTGAGTAAAAGCCTTTGTCAAAGGGATAAACCACAAACTCATTCGAATGTGACTGGCCAAAAAATAGATTAGCAATCGCCATGATTTCCAAAGCTGATTTTTTCTTAGTCTTTTTTTCGCTTATATCGGCATTAACCTTCAACCTCACAGGCTGATAGCCCAGCGTAGTCTCATTGAATAGATAGCCAAAATACTCACCCTCTATCGCGCCTGGAAAATCAGGCTGGAGCGGCACATGATTTTTATTTTCTTGACGAGGGTCTAAGACTCGCCTAGCGGGCCTTAAAACTTGTCTCAAAGCCACACCTTCCGGGATATCAGACTTAGTAGTCCGCTGATAATCACATGAGCCACACTGCAGCTGGTTACCACGATGGCTGCAACTCAAAAAATCCTGCGAGCGAGAACTCCCAAGAAGCATGTCACCAGTCACCGCATCGTACAAAACTTTAGGGTAAGCCAATACGTTATTTTTGAAACCCTGTATCTTAAACTCTGAAAATAGCTTGCGAGACTTTCCTGAGACGCGCCACCTAGAGCTCGTCAGCTCAATAGAGTGCTTGCGGCCACCGCAGGTAGATACATAGCTGCCGTTAACTGGCGAGGTAACTTTCAAGTCAGGATACATCTTACCAAGGTATCCAGAGATTTCACCCATGCTTTGTCGCTCTGAGTGCACCGCCATGAAATCACCTATTTGGGTATCTTGGTACCTTAGCTTTCCGACAAGCATCCGACCAGCTTTGAGCTCGGCATCAACGACTTGAAGGGGCTGTTTGCCATCTTGGGGGAACAAAAAACGGTGGCTTTTGCGATCAAAAATAATCGACGAATAGTACTCGCCATGGAACTCACTGCCAGTGAAGCCACCAAGGTTTAGTCGAATGATGGATTTATAAGATACTTTGCGCTTTTTTGCTTTAACCTCGATAAGGTCCACAAAAAGAGTCATTTTTTCTTGGCGCCCATTAAAACGTGCAAACCCCAAATAACGACCGGGTTTAGCAGTCTCGATTTCCTTTTTTTGCCTAGAAGGCGGGTAGTAGCTTTGGCTAAGAGATGACTTACCACCTAAGATATGACACGAACTCAAAAGTAGTGAGCTAGTGAGCATAAAAAATACTACTTTAAAATGACTTTTCATCGACCGAGCTCTACCACTTATTCGGAGTCATCACTGACTGGGCAAGATAATTTAAGCGCATCAAAAACAATCCTTTGCTGCTCAATTTTATGAGACTTCAAAGAACCTTCAGCTGTGGAGCCCGAGCCACGTCGGCCAATGTAGCTAACTTTCTTGAGGCCTTTAGTGATATCCTCTAAACGAGCACGCATAAACATCCAAGCACCCATATTAACCGGCTCTTCCTGAGCCCAAACAATTTCTTTGCTAGCCGAGTAGCTGTCTATAACCTTCGTTAGATCATTAAGTGGGAAAGGATAAAGCTGCTCAACTCTGACAAGCGCTATTGGCGCACCGCTAGCTGCTTCTTTTTCACGAGCTTCCAGCAAGTCGTAGTATATCTTACCAGTACAGATAACAACCCTTTCAACTGCTGCTTTATCAGTGATAGAGTCATCATCGATAATTGATCGAAAGGTCTGATCGCTAAACTCACTAAAAGTAGAGATTACTTTGGGGTGCCTAAGCAGACTTTTAGGTGTCATAACGACCAATGGCTTCTGGAAAAATCGCTTTACCTGACGCCTGAGCAGGTGAAATAACTGAGCTGGAGTCGTCACGTTAGCAACTTGAATATTAAGGTTTCCGCAACTCTGAAGGAACCGTTCAGGTCTAGCACTAGAGTGCTCCGGCCCTTGACCTTCGTAGCCATGAGGAAGGAGTAAAACTAGGCTGCATGCCTGCTTCCACTTGGCTTCGGAAGCAACCAAAAACTGGTCCATGATAATCTGAGCGCCATTAGCAAAATCACCAAACTGGGCTTCCCACAGCACTAATGCTTCTTTATGGGCAACTGAATAACCAAATTCGTAGCCAAGACAAGCGGCTTCTGACAATGGGCTGTTAATGACATCCACCTTGCCTTGTTTCTCTCCTAGCATGCTGAGCATATTTAACGGCTCATTAGTCTCAAAGTCTCTTAATACAACCTGCCGATGACTAAATGTTCCTCGGCCACTATCTTGCCCCGAAAGCCTAATATCAATCGACTCATTTGCACTCGAAGCGTAAGCAATAATCTCAGCTAGGCCCCAGTCGATAGCCCCTTCATCATTGAGCATCGCCTTTCTAGTTTCGTATAACTTGGCAATTTTTGGATGCGGCGTAAAACCAGCTGGAAAGTTTAAAAACTTTTCCGAGAGCTCTAAAATCTTTTCTTTTGAAACACAAGTATCGACCTTAGCTTCCATTTGCTCCTTTGAAGCCAGAGCGTATTTCAAACTTTTTTCGATAGCTTTAGGAGGTCGGTGGCCGTCTTGATAAGGCTTCTCTCTAATAGTATTTAAGCAACCCTGGAGGTATTGCCGAAATTTCTTTACCCGCGCTTTAAAATCTTCGGTAGAAATAATACCTTCTTTATTTAGTTTTTCAGCATAGATATTCATAACCGTCGGATGTGCTTTGATAGTTTTGTACATCAAAGGCTGAGTAAAACCGGGTTCGTCGGTTTCATTATGACCATGACGACGATACCCAACGAGATCGATTACAAAATCATTTTTAAACTTTTTGCGGTACATAATCGCAAGTTTTGCAGCCCAAGCTACGGCCTGCGGATCATCGGCGTTGACATGAATCACCGGGGCACGAATAACTTTGGCCACATCTGAGGCATAATCGCAAGACTTACTCTCAGAGGGGTAAGCCGTAAAACCAATTTGATTATTAGCAATAATATGGATGGTTCCACCAGTCTGATATGAGTCCAGTCCAGCAAAGTTCAAGGTCTCGTATACAATCCCCTGGCCAACAACCGCTGCATCACCATGCATAAGCACCGGCAATACCTTTGAATTGTCTCCTTGTGCTAGTAGGTGTTGGCGCGCACGAGCAAAGCCTTCTAGAACAGGATTAACCGCTTCAAGGTGACTCGGATTAGGTGCTAAGAAAACGCGGATACTACCATTACTAAAAGTTTCGATCTCGTTCGCGAAACCCTTATGATATTTTACGTCACCCTCAATATTAGTTGGATAGACTTCACCACCTTCAAACTCGTTCAGAATTTGTTCGTGCTTTTTACCCATAAAATTAGCAAGAATATTAAGCCGGCCCCGGTGAGCCATACCGATATTAATCTCATCTACGCCAACCGCACTTGATTCG
>JANQHA010000586.1 GCA_028282865.1 Oligoflexales bacterium | reverse complement strand
GAGAAAGCTCCGCAGCTACTTGCAAAAGAAGAGTCAATAAGACACCTAACAGTGCAACTTAAGAACATTGAAAAAGTCCAAAACCAAACTCAAAAAATGCTAGAAAGCTTTATCGAAGTTTCCATCAACCTATCACGTGTATTTCTAATAACTTCAACTACATTATCGGGAAAGTTATCTACCCTAACTGAATCTGATCATCAATTAGCTAGGAGGTTTGACAAAGCATTTAACTCAATAACATCCGAGCTGTTTCCCGAGATTAAAAACGACTTTTTTATAAAAATTCTTACTAATAAGGACAATAAATGAGCTAAAGAAGAAGCTACGATTCAAACTAATTGCCAACACTCCTTAGTGTGGATTATCTGATTTGTTTAATTTGCCCGTCAATCAAGCGCGCAGCAGCAAATTTTCCTTACGAATATCTCGGTTGGGATCAGCTAAGTCCAACATCTTTTTTGGTTAACCTGCGATCATTTTCAGGCAGTTCCACATATGAAATATAAGTGTTCTCGTTGCGCAGGTTAGAAAGATATGTACCTACCTAAGTGAACAGATCAATCTATGATGATTAATGTTTTAACTACATATAAATGCTAACTGTAACTAATGAAGGCCCAATATTCTTTCATGAAAAAACTACCTAAGGTATAGGCGATATGATATACTTCAGAGATGAAGGCGAACTGACGCCGCTTAATTCGTTCTTTTAGAATCATAAGGACTGCTTTGAACAACCACTACGTATCTAGGGTTGTAACGAAACCCTGGGAATTTGGAAACAAAGAATTATATTTTTTCGATTTTGAGGAGTCGAAGTTTGATTCTGAGAGGGCAAAGACTCTATTCGCAGAACAAGACATCTTCCCTGAGGACTATGAACTTTTCAAGAATCAATCCTTTGAAAGTATCTTGGGATCTAGTAGAGATCCTATCTTAAAAAGCAAGAAAATTAGCTGGAAGACCTTCAAATCACTTTGGTTATATATTATCTTACAGCCAGGTTCATCATCCGTTCTTTCGGGGGTAAAGTATTCAAGAGAAGAACTTATGAATCTAAGCAAGGAAGAAATAAACGGTTTTATCACGTATTTGGATAACAAATTCAACTTAATAAAAATTATTGATAACTCTTGTTATAACTTGTTTGTGAACCCACTCGGTTATTTTCCGATATTCTTAAACTCTGGTCTGAATGTTATCATGGCGTATCCAATCCACCCTAAAATGGCGATCGTAGTGACACCAAAAAAAATAGATTACGAATACATTAAAAAATCCGGCTCTATAGAAGATAATCTACTCAGCAAATGGTCTATAGGGACAGGCAAGTACTGCAACAAAATTGTCGTTTATCCACCATTATTAAAAAAACTCGGCACAGAAAAACTTAAACAACGACTGCAGAATTGGAGGTCTCAACTTAATGATCTTTGCCAACTTAATAATGAGTATGCTGAATGCATCACTCGAGCGGGCGCAACAACATCCGCCTGGTATACATCATGATGCTTTTAATTGGAGATCGACCCCTAAAACTCTGGAGGCCTAATAACATAAAAATAAAAAAAGCAAAAATCATTATTCAGTCTTTTGAGGACACTAAGAAAGAATGAACTCATACATTGAAGGGTAAAGTTAAGTCTAAGCCCAAAGGAGATGAAATCATTGTTACTAGCCTCGACACCCTCGCTAGTTTTTTTCTAAGACAAGGATAGAAATCCTCATAGGAATTATCACGCAAAAACCTAAGTCTATCCACGAACTAGCAAAGATGGTTGAGCGTGATTTTAAGAATGTTCATAGCGACGTCCAGTTTCTAAATGATGTTGGCTTAATCAAACTAAAAGAATCCGTCCGGAGATAGCCGGAATGAGCTACAACCGATTGCTAAATTCTAAGGGATCGAGCTTGATCTTGTGGCATAGTCTACTTATAGTACCACAACAGCAAAAAAGCAAAATATAGAACCCTAATCAGTTGGCCTCAATAGAAATGAAAGACTTTATTTGTCCACATTGTAAATCAAAGGTTAGTAGCTTTCACCAAAAGAGTCATATTGTTCCAGAGTGGATGCATAAACATGTCTACGACAACGATCACCGTGCAATAGGCATAAAAATGAATCACGACTTTGAGTTAATATATAAAGGACATCGAGGCTCTTTTATATGTAAAGAATGTGAAGACGTATTTGCAATTGATGACCGCAACGGTTCGATTATTCTAAGAAAAACAGAATCACTTCATATCGACTATCATGAAGTGATTCTCGATGGCTATAATCGTCGATTCGAGGCTTGGAGGGGTATTCCGTATTTTAAACTAAGAGACTTCGTTTTTAGTATATTGCTTCGTCAACATTACTACCTCGCTAGTAAGGGGAAAAGATTTACTACGGAAAAACACTTGAACGGTATAAATAAAATCTATCGCTCAGAAAATCCCGATGATCTCTCTTACCCAATCATCATTAACAAAGTTTCTGATAGATCTATTTTAGCCCAGCCATTTATAAAAAAAGTAGATGGACAATTTATAGTAGAGTTTATAGCTGATGGGTTTTTGTTTCAGATAGTTACCTCAAGCCATAAACACTCACAATCATCTCTCAGCTATCGGCTAAAAAACGATGGTACTGCTATAATGCTAGAGTTCGATATGATGCAAGTTGGTTCATTTAGAGCCTCTTTACCTAAGTTTGGCGAACTTAACCTTCAAAAGGGGTATAAGATTGAGAAGTGGTTTACTAAGAAAAACTCCTAATAAATTTCTCATTTGCTCCTATTCCATTCGAGTATAATAACTAGCGTTCAGACCAAGAAAAGCGTGCTGTGACAGAACAACAATACCACCTTCTGAAACAGTTCAGCTTAACACTCACCCACGGCTAATCTTTGACCGGTGAAAAACAGGAAATTTCTATGCAGCATCCTCAAACTCTGGCTTCACACTGACACCCAATACCGCGAGAAGTTCGAGCATTTTATCGACAGATTTCTTATGGTTTGTTTGATCAAGCAACCTAGCTAACTGAGAAGCAGAGGTTTTTAGTCTTCGACATACTTCATTTTTAGACAGTTTCGATTTCTTAAAAACCTTTTGCGCTTGAACTGATAACTTATACAAAAATAACATCCGCAGATAATCTGGGTCTTTATTGTAATCGAGAAAAGCATCAAGGTGTAAAGAGTTTTCCTTGCCTGACTCGAGAAAATAGGTTACAGCCTCATTCCCTAACTCCGGATCAACATATATTTCCTTGATCTTGTCTTTGGCTGACGGTCTAACATCAAGCTTAGCCATAGGGTACTCGAATTCTCCCTTACGGGTTTCAATTCGAATAACCTTTTTACGGTTGTTTAGTGATACTTTATTAATCTTCATCTCGTAACCTCTCTAAAGCTACAAAAACCCCTTCTTTTCGCAGCTCCTTGATTGCCTTTCTAATCTTGGCATTTGCCTTACCACTAAGCTCGATCTCATCAAAAAGCCGCCAACGACATAGTAGCTTCCCATCCTTATAGACATGAATGTGTATCGGCAAGTGATCTCCGACATTCCAAGTAAATATATAACCGTAGCGTCTTGCCTTACCCATAATACCTAACTATTACCACACACGGTAATATTAATCAACACCACTTCAAGGATTTGCGTTCAAAGCGAATAGGATTCCGCACCAACACCGCACCAGTTTTTATACTCCTACATACCTTTAAATACCAAATGCCAGGTCGACTACCCGGCAAGTTAACATTATAAGTACCTAGAAATATAAAAGGATACTTCGAGATACTAAACCAAGATTAATCCATAAATCGTAGGTGACATGGGCGGGATGATGTATGCTGATCTTGTCGAGCGGGGATATCCAGCATACCAACACTGGCAGAAAGTCGAAGCAGGTAGAAACATCACATACACTACGCTTCTAAATGTTTGCAAGGTGCTGGAAGTTCAAC
>JANQHA010000483.1 GCA_028282865.1 Oligoflexales bacterium | reverse complement strand
GATCTTTAGCGACAAAGTTTAGGGCGTCAGTCATCGTCTTGGTTTCATCAGGAACCACCAAATGGCAATCGACTTCAAATCCCAGATTTATTAACTCGTTAGATAACCACTGGGCATTGGAGTTTAGAATTTCACCAGTGGTGATTTCAGTGCCGATAGCAAGTATCGCTGCTTTCATAAAGTTCCTTAGTCGTCATTCCCAGCGAACAAAGTGAGCGTTGGGAATCAAGTATGTGATGCCCGTACGCCACTTACTGTGGCTGGGCATGACCGGCACTCTTCTTACATTTACCAGTCTTCTTCTTGTCACAAAACATACAGCCGGTGTATCCGAATAAAGCCCCGATACCACCGCAAGAGCCCTTAATCGGTTTGTTAGACAGAATCACACCGACCGCCATAGCAATGAAAACCAGTAAAAAAGCGATGACACTTAAAACGATTGTTTGCATTAACCCTTCTTCCAGTAGCTTTCAAAAGCAGGAGAGTTGTACCCTACAAACGCCCCCTTCTCTCGCATTAAAAAAAACACTGCTAGTTTATTCTTTTTAGCTAATTTCATACCACTTTTAAATCCCAAAACCATCATTCCCGTGGCAATCGCATCAGCATCGATGCATTTATCAGCAATAACAGTCACTGAAGCCACCTTGTGGTCTATAGGTCTGCCAGTTCTAGGGTCGATGATATGAGAAAACCGCTTACCGTTCTTCTCATAAAAATTGCGGTAATCGCCGGAGGTGGCTAATGACTCCCCGGCCAATTTGACCACTTTGTAGATGCCACGCCGTCCTGTAAAGTCTGGCCGCTCGATGGCTATCCGCCAAGGGTTTCGGGGGGCTTTTTTGCCTACAGTCGCTACCTCACCACCAATCTCTACCATGTGAGATTTACTACCAAAAGATTGAAGGAGGTCGTTTACCTGTTCGACTCCATAGCCCTTTGCAATACCGGATAGATCGACATACAAGGAAGGTATGCTCTTCTTTAGCGCTGGTGGATTGGTTCGAACCATGACCTTATGATTGCCAGTCTGTTGCAACGTCGCTTTAAGCTGCTTATCACTCGGAATTTTATTGGGTACGGCACCGGGACCAAAACCCCAAAGGTTCACTACCATACCAATCGTGACATCAAAGGCACCGTCAAGCATCAAACCGATCTGTTGGGACTTTCGAACCACTCTTGCAGTCGCCTTGGAGACCTTGAACCACTTAGTGCTGCGAGAGCTATTAAAGCGAGATAGCTCTGACCTGGGTCGATAGGTCGACATTTGGTCATTGACGAGCTCAAGCTCTTTGTCGATAAGCTTCTTTAACTTATCTTTTGTATGGTTTACCGGAAGCTTGCTAAGCTTGATACTATAGGTGGTTCCCATAGTGCTGCCACGAATCGTAACTTCGGCATAAGAAGCTTCGTCAGCCAATAAAACTGCGCAGACCAAGCTCAAAAGAGCGAAGCTACAGGCTCTAACCACCGAAGTCATCGAGAGCGATGTTTTCGGGCTCGACACCAAGGTCAGTCAACATATTGATCACAGCTACGTTCATCATCGGAGGACCACACAAGTAATACTCCACATCTTCAGGAGCTTCGTGATCCTTTAAGTAATTCTCAAGAAGCACTTGATGGATAAAACCAGTGTGACCATCCCAATTGTCATCTGGCAATGGATCAGAAAGTGCAACATGCCACTCAAAGTTATCATTTTCAGCAGCTAACTTGTCAAAATGATCCGTATAGAACATCTCGCGTTTAGACCGAGCCCCGTACCAGAAGCTCATCTTCCTATTAGAATGAATGCGCATAAGCTGATCAAAAATATGAGATCTCATAGGTGCCATCCCAGCACCACCGCCGACAAAAACCATCTCCGCCTCGGTTTCTTTGGCAAAGAACTCACCATAAGGCCCAGAGATAGTCACCTTATCACCAGGTTTCAAATTAAAAATGTAAGATGACATCCGTCCGGGAGGCACATCAACTCCCGGAGGTGGAGTGGCAATCCGCACATTCAGCATAATAATGCCTTTTTCTTCCGGGTAGTTTGCCATCGAATAAGCGCGAATGGTTTCATCGCTAAACTTACATTTATACTGCCAAATTTTATATTTGTCCCAGTCTTCTCTGTATTCTTCCTGAATATCAAAATCTTTGAAATCACATTCGAAGGCAGGTGCTTCAATTTGAATAAAACCACCAGCCCGAAAGTCTACGTTCTCACCGGGCGGTAACTCTAGCACCAACTCCTTGATAAACGTGGCAACATTATCATTTGATTTGACAACACATTCCCACTTCTTCGTTTCAAAAACCTCGGCAGGAACCTCAATCTTCATATCTTGCTTACAAGATACCTGGCAAGAAAGCCTAACACCTTCTTTAGCTTCGCGCTTTGAGATATGTCCTTCTTCGGTAGGGAGGATATCGCCTCCGCCTTCTAAGACCTTGACCACACATTGACCACAGGTACCGCCACCACCGCAAGCTGAAGAGACAAACAGTTTATTGTCAGCAAGTACGTTTAGTAGCTTACCGCCAGCAGAGGTTTTAATCGCCTTATCAGGGGTGTCGTTAATAGAAATAACGATGTCACCGCTTGCAACAAGCTTCGCCTTAGCTGCCAGAATTAACACCACTAGCGCTAGTACGATCAACGTAAACATGACTACACCAAGAACAACTTCTATCATTACAGAACCTCACTGCCCGTTTTACTATGGCGCGTTATAATTGAATTCCTGAAAAAACCATAAATGCTAATGCCATTAAACCCACGGTAATAAAAGTAATCCCTAAACCCTTCAAACCATCGGGGACATCAGAGTATTTCATCTTCTCCCGTATCGCAGCTAGAGCAGCAATCGCAATTCCCCAACCGAAACCGGAACCCGCGCCGTAAACCACACTTTCGCCAAAGTTATACTCACGCTCTACCATAAACAACGAACCACCTAGGATTGCGCAGTTTACCGTGATCAGTGGTAAGAAAATTCCCAGCGCATTATATAAGGCTGGAACATACCGATCCAAGGTCATCTCAAGAATTTGAACCATCGCAGCGATCACACCAATATAGGAAATTAAGCCCAAAAACCTGAGGTCGACTTCACCGAGACCAGCCCACGCCAAAGCTCCTTCGTTTAACAAGTTATTAAACAGTAAATTGTTTACCGGGACGGTTATCGTTTGCACGGCAACCACTGCGATTCCCAAGCCAACTGCAGTTTCCACCTTCTTAGATACGGCTAGAAAAGTACACATTCCAAGAAAGAAGGCTAACGCCATATTCTCGATAAAAACTGATTTGATAAATATATTTAGATAATGCTCCATACTAGGCCGTTTCCTCCACTTGATCTTTTTTCCAAGTCCTTAAAACCCAAATAAACAAACCTATTAAAAAGAATGCACTAGGAGGAAGTAGCATGAGACCGTTAGGAACATACCAGCCACCCTCGTTAGCATTGCTAAGAACTTCGATACCAAAAAACTTACCACTACCTGTGAGCTCTCTAATAAAACCAACCGCTAATAAAACCACGCTATAACCTAGGCCGTTGCCAATACCATCAAGCAAGCTCATAAACGGCCCGTTTTTCATCGCAAATGCCTCGGTCCGGCCCATAACAATACAGTTGGTAATAATCAAGCCAACAAATACCGAAAGCTGCTTACTAAGCTGAAAAGCATACGCCTTTAAAACCTGGTCAACCAAAATCACTAAAGAGGCAATAATAGTCATCTGGACGATGATACGAATGCTTCCTGGGATATGGTTTCTAATAATACTTACCGAAAGGTTTGCAAAGGTGATTACAAAAATAACCGCCATACACATAGTTATAGTTGTCTTAAGGTTCGAAGTAACCGCTAGAGCCGAACATATCCCTAAAACCTGTAATGCAATTGGGTTGTCCGCGAATACCGGTGCAAATAATACATCCTTTGGTTTATCACTCATTGCCGCCTCGCTCTTTTAGTTTTTTAAGATAAGGACCAAAAGCATCGTCCCCCAACCAATACTGAACCAGATAACTCACCCCACGAGCGGTGATGGTAGCACCTGAAAGCCCATCGA
>JANQHA010000460.1 GCA_028282865.1 Oligoflexales bacterium | reverse complement strand
GAATTTTTGAGGAGCAGTCCGGTAAAGACTCTTTCCTAAGCAAAGATCGAAATCAGGAGTTAGAGAGAACCAGTAGTTCAACCTTAAAGGCCGCTAACTTATTTATACGCTTTATGTTTGCAAAGTACATGTATTTTGAAGCTGGGTTTGGCATGTACGACCAACGTGTCAAAGTCGTTGATGAGTATAAAGAGCTGGACGCAAACGGGAACTTTACCGGAGATCGTACCGAGTACAACTCTCACGGTGCTGGGCCAGGTTATCATCTAGGAGGTGGTATCGAAATCCACGTAACAAATGGCTTTTTCGTAACAGCGAATTACTTATTTAGAGCTATCCAGTTACGCGACTATGATAATAGTGATAGCGAATTAGGTAGGAAGCGTTCTAGAATAGAGAAAAGAGAGCTGACTTTCGGACTGGCTCACTACGTCAACTAAAAGTTGAACTTTTAACCAGCCAGGCATATATATCCAGGATAAGGAGCTCAAATTATGTGCAGGGTATGCAAAAGCTTAGCAAACCGGAGCCTTAAAACTCCTTTTAAGAGATAACTAAAGCAGCAGGAGCAGCTATGAACCTATATGAAAGAATTGGAAAAAATAAAATTTCTGCCGTTATCACCGATTTCTACAAACGCGCATTCGAAGACACTTTTATTGGCTACTTCTTTTTTAATAAAAATCGAGAAGCACTAACTAAAAGCCAAATTGATTTTGCAATCGGAATGCTTGGTGGCCCCAGAAAGTATAGCGGCCAACCACTTGAAAAAGCACACTCGGAGTTTACGATCCGCAAAGCTCATTTTGATCGAAGGCAGGTGATCATGAGAGAGGTTATGAGCGAACATAAAATCAATAAAGTGGACCTAGAAGAATGGTTGCTTTTAGAGGAAAACCTACGCCGGCTCATCGTGACAGTAGTCGATGCCTGTAACCATAAAAAGAACGGACAACATCAGGTCGTATGACAAGACGACACGGCCGAAACCCATATATTGAGCAACAATAATAATTTTATGTTCACCAATTAGCGGGGACCGGTTTCGAAGAAAGCAATGATGCTATCGCAGCATGGGCATTGATTCTTCCATACCCAAAAGTATTATTCGGAACGGCATCAATAGCAACACCACCGCAGCCATCTCCTTCAGCTGGGGTAGCCGTTGATCGAATAATCTCAACAGTTCTATCAATATCACCAATGAGGCTTGGGTCAGCCGACCACAGTAAAGCTACCAACCCAGTAACATGAGGACCAGCCATAGATGTGCCACTCCAAAAAAAGCTGCCATAGCGCCCCCTTCGAGTGGTTGAGCGAATATGTTCTCCAGGAGCCGTTACATCAGGTCCGATTTCACCATCAAAAGCTGAAGGCCCCCGGCTAGAAAATTCTGCAATAACTCCAGTCCTATGATCATGAGCGCCCACAGTAAAAGTTAAAGCTGAGTGGAATGCAGGTGTCGAATCAATAGTTGAACAATCAGGCCCTTCATTACCAGCCGAAACAACCACCATAATTCCAGCAGCCCTCATTGCCTTTAGTACAAGCTCCATTTGATCGCCATAGCAGCCTTCCTCGGTTGGACATCCCCATGAGTTGTTAATTACATGAGGGGCCTTATCAGGGTTGCCATCGACACGAGGATTGCCACCTTTAGGGTAAGGTGCCAAAAACCACTCAAAACACTCAAGGTAGGTAGATAGCCTCCCGAACCCGCGGTCCATGTTGCGACAACCGATCCACTTAGCTCCTGGTGCCACACCGACCTGGTTCTTGGCACCTTCGCTTCCAACAATCGTACCCATGGTGTGAGTTCCATGATCATCATCATCACACGGCTCTTCGGTACTCAGGCCACAGCTATTGTTTCCAGGGCTAAGTTCCTTGTGGGTCGCATCATGCCAGTTAAATTTATGCTTAGCACGAACCCCATCCCACCCACGATAAGAGTTGATTAGGCCCGGGTGGTCCCAATCGTAGCCAGTATCTTGACCCGCGACGACAATACCTTCACCTCGAACATTATATTTGTTCCATACTCTATGAGCACCGATCGAAATAATATTACGCCCGACACCAGTACCACTAGCTTTCGACAAAGGGATCTTACTCTTTTTAATCGGAGGAAGTGCAATAGATTCGGCATTAGAAACAATTTTCAACACATCATCACGTGCAGCAACAGCCTCGAGACTCTCTACATTAACCGAAAATAAGGCTATCACATTAGCGACATAAAAAGCTTGATAGCGGATTTCATTTTTGCCCAACCAAGCTACTAGCGGCGCTTGAGTCTGGGCAGCGTCTACTAGTTTGTTAAAAACGTATCGGCCTTTCTTCTGTTTTTCTACGCAGCCTTCGCACCCTTCTAAGTCGGCTTGATGCTTCATAATAACTAAGGCATCAAAAGTCCTTGCTTCATCTGACATCAAATCACTCATTCGTTTACTAAATTTTGTCATAGAAGATGACGACACTGTAGAATAACTTGCGCAGATAAAAATTGCGGCACATAGCATCAAAATACTTCGCATTGCACTCCCTCGCAATCTTTTAAAAAGATAAACTAATTATAAAGTTTAGCTATTTTAGCAAATAAAAACAAATATATTACAGGTGGCATATACTGGCGCGCCAATTAGTAACAGGTATTTATTCTATCTGCGCTCAGGAGGCATATAACGAATATTTTTATCTGTGACAGGAATGAACTGCGGTACCTTTTGCTTCTTTGCACTTACTTCGAGCTTACCCCTAAATATAACTCTCAGCGGTATACTACCAAAACCTAGTAAGTCTCTGAAGCGATGTGTCATATAGCGCTTATATGACTCCTGAATTTCATCGGCTAAATTACACATCACAACTATAGTAGGTGGCCGGGACTTAACCTGAGTAGCATAATAAAATTTTACTCTCTTTTTAAAGTTTCGTATCAGAGCTGGTGTATGCTCTTGGACAATTTTCGCCAAAACTTTATTTAGATCAGCAGTGCTAATGCGCTTATCGTAAGACTTACTAACCTCTTGTACTTCGTCCATGATTTTAAAGACACGTTGGTTCGTCTTACACGAAATAAATAGTATAGGAATGTAAGCAAGCGATTTAATCTGATATCGAATATCCTCTGCGAACTCCTTGGTTGAGTTTGAATTCTTTTCAGGAATCAAATCCCATTTATTTACTATAATGATGATCGGCTTATAACGCGCTACCGCTAATGATGCTAGCCTAGCATCTTGCTCAGTGAAACCTTGTTCCGCATCTATAACGAGAAGGACTACGTCCGCCCTTTCGATGGCGCGAAGACTTTTTAGAACACTTAAAGATTCGATTTTCTCTGATATCTTTGATTTGCGGCGTATGCCGGCCGTATCTATAATTACATAGGGCTTCTGGTTAAAGTTGAGAGAAGTATCTACAGTATCTCTTGTGGTACCTGCCACATCGCTGACTATCGCTCTACCCTCTCCAGAAAGCCTATTTAGAATCGAAGATTTCCCCGCATTCGGTCGACCGATAAGAGCTATTGCAGTAGCACTATCTAATACTTCTTTTCTTTTTACTAATTCCGGATTTAATTTTAGCCGTTCTTCTATTAGCTCAGATAAATCACCTACCGCCCTATTATGAGACGCACTGATAGTAAAATAAGAATCAATGCCAAGTTGATAAAACTCGCAAGCATTATTTTCTAGTTCAGAACCATCTACCTTATTGACAACAAATAAAACTTCTTTGCCAAGTTTTTTTAAAAAACGCGTAAGCTCAAAATCATGTGGGTGCACTCCATGGCGCCCATCTAATAACAATATGACCAAGTCCGACTCATTAACTGCATACTCGGTTTGTTCCCATACTAAATTTTTTGTAAAAGGTTGATAGTAAGTATCCTTTGTCTCAAAGCCTCCAGTATCTACTATCATATAACCCGATTCACCTTGTTCTAACGAAGTAACTGTCCCGTAAAGGCGGTCTCGAGTTAGCCCTGGCTTATCATCAACAAGGGCATCAGAGCTTCTTGTTAACCGATTAAATAAAGTAGACTTTCCTACGTTAGGTCTCCCTACAATCGCTACAAGGCCTTTCACCTGACCTCCTTCCGCACAACTTGAAGGTTATCAAGACCTGCCTGAGCTGCGATCTGTGACGCACGTTTCTTAGATGAAGCCTCACCAAAGCCAATTTCCTTGCCTTCAATCACTGCAGAAACCTTAAAAATAGGTTTGTGAGCAAACCCCTCCTGCGCCATAACAACATATTCGGGACAGCAACCTAACTTCTCCTGAGTAAACTCTTGGAGCATACTTTTATAATCTGTCATGAGAGCCAAATAAGATCCCTCTGCAAATATAGGATCGTACAAGTTATTAATAATACGTTGAGCCTCTAAATAGCCGCCGTCTATGTATATAGCGCCAATAATGGCTTCGAAAGTATCCGCCAAAATAGAGTCCTTATCCTTGCCACCACTACGAAGCTCTCCCCTACCCAAGCGAACTAGGTCACTCAGACCGAGCTCACGAGCAATCTGGCTCAGTTGAGCCTCGCATACTAAAGATGCCCGTATCTTAGACATTAACCCTTCCCTGTAACCTTCCTCCAAGTCCATCAGCCGCGCAGAAATTACTAGATCTAAAACAGCGTCACCTAAAAACTCGAGCCTCTCATTACAAGGAAAAGGTAAATCGTCCGAACCTAAATCTGCTGCCGAGCTATGTGTCAGCGCCTCCTCTAGTAACATAGGTATACGAAATTCGTAGCCCAGAGTGGCGAGTAGCTTCCCAGTACCGGCCCCTCCGTCACCATTGATTCCACCAGATTTTGCACCAATATCGTCCAAACTAGGACAACCTCCGTCACCACTTCGAGTGCTCAAATTGAGCGTTAATATGGCATTTTTTTAATAAATTATCAATTTTTATTAAAAACTAATTAATTTAATTATTTCCAGCACAGCATTTCCCTGTTATTTTAAGTAAATATAAAAATACTCAAAACAATCAAGGGGTAAGCTAAGTGGAATGGGCTGATTCTGGTAGAGGCCGGATAAAAACCTTTAAAAAATCCGTATTGAAGTTTTTGAGCCTTACATGCGGAATAATAGCAATCTCCTTATACCTGGTTTACCAATGGGGCAACATGCTTCAAGACCTACCAGAGCCAGTTATAGTAGAATTCAAACCGGCCACAAGCTTGGATGAGCTAGCAAACCAACTATCAAGCAAAAAAATAGTGTCCAGCGCAGAGTTATTCTCAGTATGGGTTCGACTTTACTCAGACTATCGCCAGTTTCAGGCTGGGTTATATAGGTTCTCAGATGAAGTGTCTGCCGACAAAGTGGCAGAGACATTTATCGATGGAAATACCTATCATCCGATTGTGCTTAAATACACTATACCAGAGGGTTTTACCTATAAGCAGTTTGCGGAACGTCTGGTAGCATTAGGCGTTGGATCAAGTAAAGAGTTCAAAAAACTATACCGAGATAAAGGCCTTCTTAAAAAGAATAAAATAACCTCCGTTTCTTTGGAGGGATATATTTACCCAGCGACTTACCAGTTTAACAAAATGCTGTCAGCTCGCGAGGCCATCGAATTTGCTCTTAAAACATTTTGGGAAAAGCTTCCCGATCGATATGAAGCTGACCTAAGAGGTATGAATCTGACTTTAAGCCAGGCAGTAACATTTGCTTCCTTGATAGAGCTAGAAACTAATATTGATGACGAGCGGCCAAAGGTAGCAGAAGTCATCTGGCGCCGTCTTAAAAATGGAGAGCCTCTGGCGATTGATGCTTCAATAATCTTTGGAATCAAAGACTTTAAGGGCGACTTAAAATGGAAACATCTTGCAGATAGAAGTAACCGATATAACACTAGAATTCACAAAGGATTACCACCATCACCAATCGGATCTCCAAGCATTTTGTCTCTAAAGGCAGTGTTAAATCCTACAAATCAAGGTTATTATTATTATGTACTAGATTTCGAGAACATGACCAGACATCATTTCTCCAAAACTCTCAAAGAACATAATCGATATGTTCGCAAGTTAGTAGAACGATCGCGAAGGAAAAAACAATAAAGTCAACAGTGCGGAGGATTAGATTGTGGCAACTAAAAAAAAGGTAACGAAAACTAAAAAGAAAAGTAAATCCATTAAAGCAAAAAAATCAAAAACGACGAAGTTAAAGTCTACCGACAATAGAGATGACCACCGAATTCCCATAAATCTGCTTGTTGATTATCGCACTGAAGGCCACTATTTATTCGATTTCTGTAAAGATCTCGGAACCGGAGGCGTATTCATACAAACCAACTCTCCATTGCCAAAAGGAAGCACAATTGATCTGACGTTTACTATACCCGACAGTAAAGAGACCCTAAGAACCAAAGGAGAAATTATCTGGGTTCAGCAATCGGGCTGCCAAAGGAGCGATCAGACGGCTGGAATGGGAGTGGAATTTCACCAATTTGACGAAAATCAGCGAGAAATACTACAAAGCTTCGTCGAAAGATACCACGGAGATCGCTTTCAGGCCTCTACAGATAAGCAATCAGCATAACTTGCGAGATCCAGCGTAGGATTAAAAAGATCGCCTCCGTCACCAATAAAGCATCAATATAGTGGGACTTCTCAGGCCAAACATGTTAGTAATGAGGGT
>JANQHA010000423.1 GCA_028282865.1 Oligoflexales bacterium | reverse complement strand
GAAGCAGCCGTATCAGCCGTTAACACCCTTATCGACCCGGAAGGCTTTGGTCTATCCGCTCGCCACGTCACCCTATCGACCTCTGGCATCGTACCGAAGATCGAGCGTCTTGCTACCGACTCTCGCGCTGCCCTAGCCGTATCCCTGCATGCAGCAACCGACGAGCTCAGAACTAAGCTGATGCCAATCAACAAAAAATATCCACTAAATATGCTAAAAAATGCGCTGGTGAAATATCAAAGGACCACCGGTAGAAAAATTACCATTGAGTACTTATTACTGAAAAACGAAAATTGCAGCCTAACTCAGGCCAAAGCACTGGTTAAATTCCTCCATGGATTGCGTTGTAAGGTGAACCTTATCCCCTTCAACGACCATCCAGGTAGCTCATTTGAGCGGCCAAGTGCCGATGAAATCCGGCAATTCCAAAAGTATTTATCTGATAGGTCCTACCCAGCACCGGTAAGGTATAGCAAAGGATTAGATGTCTCCGCAGCCTGCGGTCAACTGGCTGCTAAGAAGCAGGGAAACCTAAATGAAAAGCCTCAGCGCTCTGAGCTTGTTAAGCTCACCAATACAGTTCATTGATAAGCAACCCATGAGCCATGTTGACTTTGATCGCACGGACTTTTTTGATCCCAAGCTTTTTCATAAAGCCAGCAACCAAAATGAGATTTGACACATCGGTGGGAGCATACTTACCGCCTAGCTCTTTATCTGTCATTAAAGAGCGTTTTTTTATAGCACGTTGCACCATAGGTAAATCGTAAACGGTCTTCTTGCCGGTTTGACCACGGATGCTGTAGTAATGGACACCACCAATACCAAGAACTTCTCTTTTGGAGGAAGAAACCAACCCGCGAAGCTTGGAATCGACATTTTTAGCCTCCTTCTCGGCAATCTTTTGCGCTGCTTTTGCTACCTTAGGTTTCATCGGATTAGGAGATGAAATCGTACCGTGCAATTTTCGATTTTGTAGTTTAGTTATAATGGTATTTTTAAAACCGTTAGAAGCCAGCTGGCCCTTGTATACCAAGAACGGATCTTTGACATTTTTTTTGCCAATAAACTGCATACTGCCACCTCCGATATCCCAGACAACCACTTGCTCAGATTTTAAACCTGTGGCAGCCAAGGCTCCGTAAAAGCCCATATAAGCTTCCTCATCCTGATTTATAACTTTCAAAGCTACGTTCGACTCCTTCGCAACCTTTTTAATAGCCGCAGGACCGTTTGAGGCCTGCCTAAAAACCGAGGTTGCAACACCGACATAAGCATTCGGGTGGAAAGGCTTAGCCTTCTGTGACAACTCTTTTAATGCTTTAATACCTTGATCTATAACCTTGGCCGGCAAGGTATTGTTCTTGCTAATTTCAAGTTCATCTTTGTAACTTACCTGAATGGTTTCATGCATGAGCTCCTTGATAATTTTACCGCTACATTTATCCACTGCAGCTACAACCACCCTTGTCACGCCAGAGCCGACATCAAAGGCTGCACGGTTTTCAATACACTTTTCTGATGATTTTGCTGATCCGTTGGCCGAATATATAACAAAAAATAATACTCCAACCAAATTGAGTAAATACATAACTAGCTCTCTCTTTCGTATCGTTTTCTTAAAAAGTGATATCGCCATCTTTTGACGATAGGAAAAGTTTCTTACAAGTCTTCTTAATGGCGGGGATTCCTCTTTCTGATATATACTGCGGAACAGTCTCAAAAGCCCATTTGCGAGGCTTTTTCAGTAAAAGCATATCTTTAAACTCCCTTCGTTTGTCTACTATATACTCTTCAATCTTTTCTAGCTCAACCTGAGCAAACCGGTCTCCTTTAGCAGCCTTTTGAGCTATCATTTTTTTCTTCCATAGAAGTGCACTCCAGCCAAAAGACACTGAGAGCGCTAACCCAATGGTCATAGCCGTAAATCCAATCGAAGCGTCAGTGCCAACAAGCGGAAGCGCATAACCAACGTTCATCATATCATTTCGATAGATCTGGCCTACTTTGCTTATCAAAAATGAGGGCAAGTATATCAACTGCATCTGCAAGTCGCTCTTAGAATATTCTGGTTTATACAATCTACCAAACAATTTGAACTCGACCGCTTCGCGGCCATACCCCATTTTCTTATTAAACTCAGGTAGCATATACCAACCAGTTTTAGACGCATTCGAAAGCAAGCTAATAACAATAATATCCCAATGAGTATCAAAGGCGTGCTCACCAAAGAACAGACTTGACAGGCTTACCCCTGATATAAACAAAGCAGCCAAAGCTTCGTAAATATAACGTGACCCCCAGCTGATCGAAGACCTTTTAAGAACCTTGGTGATAAGGTTCCCGCGGACTAAATGCCACTGCTTCATAGTTTTGACATAGGTGCCAAAAAACATCCCAAAACAAAAAGCTACACCGGCGCTAATCATGGCTTCGCTTATCTTATCCTGGCCCAAACCGAATAGTAGAGCAATTGCACCAGCAAAAATCAAAGAACTTTGAACAACTCCAGAATGAAACCCTAACGTAAGTTCACCCTTGACAGGTTTTTTATAAATGGCTTTCCAGTATTGCTTAAACCAATCCTTAGTTAGCAGCGTTGGCTTTTTTTGAAACCTGGTTTCTTTGATGCCAGTCTCGAAGTCGAGCTGATGGATAATCGTATTTCGGTTTAGGCCAAGACGAGCTATAAAGCTATCGACATGCTTAGTATTGATATCGGTGCCCATAAATACATGATTGACACCATCATAAACGACACGGATAGCAGCTTCACCGTCCAGCCGAGTGATTTCGATTTTAGGCTCTTCACCATCAGATGCTTCAAGTTCTTGCACTGGGTCAGCTTCGATAAAATCTTCCTCTTCTATTTCTTGGAGATTTTTATCTTTTTTTGGGTCTCTAAATAGTAAATCTCGATCGATCAGATCGTATAGGCGTTCTCTAGCATAATCTTCGTCACCAGCAGACTCATCCAGTATTTCAATATACTTCCTCGAAGCTGTTTGAATGCCTTTGTAGAAGTAAGGAATAATGACTGGATCGACTTCAGATTCTAATTTTTTTTCAAACTCGTCGTAAGGAATGCTTTCGCTATTTAGAATATACTCCGCGACGCTCAGACCGATAATAAACGGGATTAATTCGCCGTCGCCACCAGCTGAGGGCCTAGGAGACTTCTTATCTCTCTTCCGCTCTTCATCATCTTCTTCGCGAGCATAGGCTACCGAATCCGTTAAAAAAGAGTTTTTGACAGGAAAGGGTAGGATGAGTTGAGAAACGATTACACAAGAGCAAAGACATTTTAGCAGCCAACGGTACCAAGGCTCAGCCATATAATCTCCAGTAGAAGTTGGTTAAATTGGACCTTGAAACAAAGCAAAAAAACCACTATTTCGATTCGACTTGTGTTTAAAGTAAGTTTCGAAATGATTCAATGATTTTTTTTAAAATAAACAAATAATTTATTGAATCTTTACTTCTTTGTATTAATTTCTCACACATTTGTATCATATTTATGCATTTTATGGCCAAAACAAACTAATTTGATTGGTTTTCGGCTACGCGGCCAAGATTACAGACTTTTTCTGACTTTAAAAATGGCATCAACAAAATACTTTTTCGCGTCTAAATAATGCTCGACGGGCTCGTATCCGGTATCGATGGCGAGCTGGTCCATCTCGGATTCTAAGTATTTAAAAGAGAACTCAACATGAATAGCCTCAAAAGGCTTGAACGAAAAGGACTTGTTAAGCGCTTTAATTTTTACAGTCTGAGATATGCGACTCAAAATAAAACTTTCCATTGCTCCCAACTTTACGTTGTAAGTACCAAAGTGGTCAAACTGGGCTAGGTCAAAGTCCGCCCCCAACTCCCGGTTCATTCGTTTAAGCAAGTTTAGGTTAAAAGCTTTAGTATGACCTTCCGAATCGTTATAAGCACGAA
>JANQHA010000411.1 GCA_028282865.1 Oligoflexales bacterium | reverse complement strand
TAAAGCAAAAAAAATTGGAGAGACTTTTAGCGAGATAAAACTAGAAGCAACTGACAGCAAAGAACACGAAACCTCTGAAAGCGGGTACCGCGTAACATTCAAACTAAACCGAGAAGACTTAACTCTTAAGAAATTTCAGTTTAATGGGATACCTGTCGCTGCTCATGAAAATTATAAAGAGGAAAACCAAACATTTAGCTTTTTTATCCCTAACACAAATAAGTGGCTCTACAACACGCTAGAATACATAGACTTACACCATGAAAGTTTATTTGGAAGATGCTTCATTGGCGAAGCCGGTATGGCTGTTTTTTCAAAATTTGATTCAAAAGTAGTAGACTCATTCTTTGAAAGCCCGAATGACCCCAAGTGGAATAGTCCTCAGTATAATATTATCAAAGATTGGGTCTATAACTTAAACGACAAAAGTCCAAGAATGTTATGTGATATCTAAACTGTCATAATATTTAGAACATCTAACGTCAGAAATGTCTGAAGCAGACAATATTTTTGAAAACCATATGCCTCTGGTGAGGTCCTCATTTAGCTGCTAAACCATCAGCAGTAAAAACCCAAGTTTACACTACAATATGCGTGAATTCGCGAGCTGGATAGGTATTAATAAACACAATGTACTTTACCAAATATAATTGGTAAAGTAGAGGGATAGAGATGCCGATAAGCCGAAAGGTAATGTTGAAACGGTTTCTAGAAGCTGGCTGGAAGGTCCTTCGGCAAAGAGGGTCTCATGTTTTTATCGGTAAAGGGCATGAGCGGGAAACTATTCCCATGCACAGCGAACTTAAAAAAGGTTTAGAGAGATCTTTAATAAAGCGCTTAGAAGAAAAGAAGGAAAATAGTGAAATATCATTTTAGAATCCACAGAGAGCATAGGGGCTATTCAGCAAAATGTATCGAGTTGCAGGGGTGTCAAACTCAAGCCGATACAAAAGCTGAGTTATTAAGGAATATGGAAGAGGCAATCAATGGCTACTTAGATGAACCATTGCATTCAAAGGTGCTGTTTCCCAAACCAAAAAAACAGAAGACAACCAAGAATATTATTGGAGTCAGCGTTGATCCTAAAATTGCTTTTGCAATGCTTTTGAGACAGGCTCGCATCAAAAAAAACCTGACTCAGAGTCAGGTGGCAAAAAAACTTGGGTTAAAAAATATTTATAGCTACCAGCGTCTAGAGAGTAGCAAAACAGCAAACCCCGCATTATTAACTATCGTTGCAATTAAAGAAGTTTTTCCAGAGCTTGACATGGAGATGGTAATAAATATTTAAGAGGCAAAAGCCTCTCTCAAGTGCCGCAATTATCTTTAAAAAAAGCCTACGTACCAGGCCGAAGTAAACTTCATAAAGTACATTTACTTTATAAACAAAAACCCTGTGTTAAAAACCCTGTGTTCAACTTAAAATATCTATCATACTAGAACCCTAGGAATACTGGGGTGAATTCGAGTTACCAATTCATAATGAATCGTTTCAGTAGCCTAAGCTGCATCTTCTAACTTTACAGACAGCCTTTTCGGTGCTTTGTCCTTACCAACAAGTTGAGATAAAGTTCCAGGTAATTCTACACCCAACTTCTCAGCACAGAGCGCTCTGACAGCAGCTTCATTAACACGAGATAACCTAGTTTTCGTTACCTTCTCCCATTTTAAAACCCCAGCAGCACTGAGACCAAGCTCCTCCGCCCAAGCCTTTAAGGACAAGCCCAAAGATTTTCTTATGAACTTAACCTCAATACCTCTAAGCGGCACCCTTAGTCGAACAAGGGCCGTTGCAATAGCTTTTTCTATTTCTCCGATCGAAACATCGATATACTCGTCACCGTCTTCATCTTTCGCAGTTGGTGCGCGAACATATATGTAATCTAAGCCACAGTTCTTATAGTGAATCGTTTTGTATCTAGAAGCCATAATTTAGTCCTCAAAATACCGTCACAACCAACAGGTTAAGACGAAGTTTACAAATAACTGTAAGTTTATAACCATCCAAGTCCTTACCAGTTACCTTCCAGGTGCCTTCCAGGTGCCTTCCAGGTGCCTTTATCATCTTGAAAAAACGCCTGCGTAGCTGTCCGGCCACATT
>JANQHA010000351.1 GCA_028282865.1 Oligoflexales bacterium | reverse complement strand
CTTGTTAGTAATATTGCTAGCGAGAGTTCTGCAAATATCGATCAGATCTCCGATCGGGCAGGAGAGCTAAAGACATTTTCTGCTGAGCTCTCTAGCTTCGTTGATCGGATGCATTCCTTTGTTTATGGTGAGGGTGTATCAGCTCAGACTGATTATGCCGAAGTCGATGAGCCAAATAGTACCGAGGTGCCTAGCAAAGATGATGATAATTATGATGATATGAAAATGGCTGCATAGTAGGCCACCCAAGCTCAGTTATAGTCCCATATGATGACTCGACCGTTAAGAAGGTCGAGTTTTTTTTTGTCCGGCATTGTTCTTGCTCTTATAACCACAAGATCCCAAATTAAATTTGGATCAAAATAAAGGTTATTTGGAGCAAGTAGTTGAAATCTTTAGTATTAAAATCAGATATCCTGCGAACACAGTATAGCCGCTATATTGTGAATACTGTACTGTTTGTGTCAATTATTTTGACACCTGTTGCCTACGCCAACATAGTGGGAACAAATACTCAGAACTTTAATACCACTGCGAGTGCAGAAGACTATATCACTGTGTACTCAGCGAAGACTATGGGTGCAAGCAAGGTCCACCTAGGTTTGTTCATGAATGCTGCTATCAACTCTCTTCCATACTTTGAGGGCGGAGATGCTGGTTCAAGGTTTAAGTATAACGATTCGGTGACAGCTGCCGAATTCTCTGTCGGCTACGGGCTAACAGATAACATCGACTTAGGTCTATTGGTTCCGGTCACGTTAATTCAGCATATTAAAGACGACGACAATAGTCATGGAGAGTATGCCGCAAGTGGGATTACCGAAATTAGAGCTTTAGCTAAACTGGGGTTATTAAAAGACTCACTGTTTGGATTGGCGGCTATTGCATCAACGAATATTAACTTAACAGAGGACAGTCCTTATCAAGGTAAAAATGCCCCTATGACCTATAATCTGGAGCTTGCGGCAGATTTATACTTAGGCTTGGTTGAGATTGGTGGAAATATCGGATACCGGATAAAAAGCGGTGGTTCGGATATTACGGAAGATACACCTATCTCCCCATATAAGAATCAGTTTATCGCTTCGGCAGCTGTTTCTTATAAGTTGCCTTCTCAGGACTCTAAAGTCATAGGCGAAATTTTTACCAGTAGTCCAAGTACGCAATTTGATGACGAATCAGAACGCCATACCACCCGTGCCGAGGCTTTGGCTGGTATTAAAACGTATCACTCGAAGCAAATTGTTTATTACGGTGGTTTCGGCTCGGAACTTCGACATAGCGTGTCATCGGCTGATTGGAGATTCTACGGGGGTCTTCATTATATTTTAGGGACTGATTCTAGTAGCCAAACATTTGATAAGCCTAAGCCAAAAAAATCAAAGGTTCCAAGCTACCGGCCCGACGATATTATTGTTGTGGATAATTTAAACTTTAAATTTGACTCAGACGAGTTTAGCAGCGAGCGAAACCTAGAG
>JANQHA010000329.1 GCA_028282865.1 Oligoflexales bacterium | reverse complement strand
AAAATACCAGTTAGTCGTCACGACACCTAACGGTCTTGCTCGCTACGCCATCGGAGATATAGTCGAGTGTACTCAGGTGGTTGATAAGTTACCGGTCTTACGTTTTTTATCTAAGGCTGAGAGTATTTGTGACCTCACTGGAGAAAAACTGAGCTCTTTTCAAGTTTCCGCTGCAATGGCTGACTTTATGAAGAGATACGGGGGCTCCGTCGATTTATTTACCGTTTTCCCAACACCGGGTAGTGAACCCTTTTATACTTTAGTTATTTTAGAGGGGTCAGGTATCGTGCGAGACATTGAACGAGTAGCGGCAGAGTTTGATGCAGCGCTAAGGCGACAAAACTTTATCTATGATGAGCATCGGCAGGTCGATAAGATTGGCCCGGTAAGGGTTTGCCCGGTTTCGATAGGCTTCTTTGAAAGGAAACGAGATTCGCATTTTCGAAATGTTGGGGGAAGCTTTGAGCAATATAAGTTTCCTTGTTTATTAAAAGAAAAATTAGAATTACAATCTAGTAGATAGATTTTAAAGCCGGGAATAGTCATGATTAATCATGAGTTTTTATCTTTTGCTCTTAAATATGGATACCGTAACCTTCTAAGAAAGAAGCGTAGAAGCTTCCTGTTAATTATGACTGTGGTCTTGGCTGTTATGGTTAGCTTGGTAGCATACTCTTATGCCGAAGCCATTTTCGACTATTGGATCGTGTCTACTATAGAAAGCGGCCCTGGCCAGGCACAGATTGTTCCGAATGCCCGACTTACCGAGGGTGCGGTGCTCTCACCAAATAGCACTTTTCTGAATAATAATAAAATAGAAGCTTATCTAAAAAATGATCCTGGGGTCAAAGCATACTCTACTCGACTAAGACTCGATGGCCTTGTGTCGGCTGGTAGTAAGTCAATTTATTTTGTCGGAGTTGGGTTTGATATTTCTAAAGAACTAATTATTTCTCCTAGGCTAATTAACTTTAGTGGCAACCAAGGAACTCTTCTTGATGACCCCGAGGGCGAGGTCGTGGCGATTGGTAAAGGGCTTGCGGAAAGTTTAGGTGTTAAGCTGGGTGATCAAATATTTTTAAGTGCTTACACTGCAGATGAGAACTTGAACGCGCAGACAGCTCGAATCGTAGCTATTATAAATTTTCAAGATGATTTGGTTTCGAAGCGAATCATTTATTTTCCGTTGGGCTTCGCTCAAAACCTCGTCCAGATGCCTAACCGCTATAACGAGATTGCTCTTAGGTTACATAGCGAAGTTGATCTAATGGCTTGGAGTCAGCACTCCAAGAATACATTCGTCTCTTTGGGCGGAAGGCTTATGCCTTGGTGGGAAATATTCCCCCCCATGCTAAAGATTGAGAAGATTTGGCAGAGTGTTGTTGGGGTTATTGCGGCCCTTTTATTTCTTCTTTCAGCGATCTCTTTGATGACTATTATTTTATTGACCGTAGGCGAGAGAACTAGAGAGATAGGGGTATTAGCAGCGCTGGGGGCTCGTCGAAAAGATATTAGGTATCTTTTCTCAATTGAGTCTATGATGATGGCTTCTTTGGGTGCTGTGTTAGGCTTGGTATTCTTTGCTATATATATACTGATTGTATCCTATACAGGCATTCCTATAGAGAATCCATTATTTTCGGGATACATTTTTATTTTTCCTGAGTTTAATATTTTTATTTCTTTTTTGGTTTTTATTGTCTGTCTTCTGGTCTGTGGTCTTTCCGCGATTGTTCCGGTGGTTAAAGCATCTGGTACCGACCCGGTGGCAGCCTTTCGGGGTCAAATCTAACTCTACTTTGCTTAAATTTATGTGTATGCACTACCGCCCTTTTAGGTAGGCTTTGGTAAAAACTTCATCTCGGACTTTGGCAATTTCAGAGCCATGAGTGCGCCACCATGAAACTCTTCCTTTGACTACATGGTCCACCATCTTTAATAATGACGGCCTCATCATGCCAATTATTTTTTTACTTTTTTCGACGGTCATGACTTTGAGTAAGACCCCAGATGGTGCATAAAACTCTGCTTTTATTGGCTGCGAGTCTTCCGCTCGAACGAAGTATAAAATTCTATGATACGGGGCACTAGTATTTTTAGCATTAAGCTCAATTTTGTAGCTTCTTTTATTAGCAAAAGTCTCTTCGCCAATTTTTTTTGCGCTGTAATCATCATCTACATCCATCTGAAATACATCAGCGATTGCAAATGCGCTGTTGCCAATAGCCTCTTTACGAGAGATAGAAACCACCCGCCTAGAGTCAGGGAACTTTGACCAATATCTGGTTTTTATTGCTAGCATTCGTCTGCCAACTTCTTCTTTAGGCTTAGTAAACTCTAGATAAGCCCTTCGTTCAGAGCCTTGCAGAACACTCATTTGGTATCTAGTTTTGGTCTTACCGTTTACTGTGATTACAGAAACTCGAGACCTTGCACGCTCGATAGTTCTAATTGATTCAGCTTTTTTAATAATTTTAGTAGCGTCTTCAGTGCCTTTAGCGAGGAGGTCTACTTGAAAAAACATGATCATGGAGGAGATAACAGCCAGCAAAAACTTCAATTTAATTGCCCTCATCAGTTATTAAAAAATTGGTTCGCTTGGTTAGCTTTTAGCGAATTTCTAAAGCTCATAGCCATTTCGTCTTTGAAAGAATTTTCGGCCTTGCTAATGGTCCCAGGATGGTCATTTTGATTTTCAAATGTTTGGTCTGACATGGTAAAAACTTCAGTGATATTTGTTTGGCCCTCTGCAGCATGGATAACTTGTAATCCCCTGAATGCTACGACTACGCTATTGCCATTGTCTAGGTTAGAAGTCACGGCATAAGTTCTTCCTGGCACGATTTCCAGATAATAAGAGGTCGCATCATAGTCAACGGGTACGTCTTCTTTGCGGTTCTTGTAGTTGTAAGATACCGAGTCTACCGTGGTAGATTTCTTGGTATAAGTCACCGCTTGGTCGTATTCATAAATATCGTCGAACTTGTCAGGAAATCCAGCCTGTAGTCGCATCATGTTAAAATATGACTTTGGGTCAGTCGGTACTAACATCGACATCCAAAGCTGCATATAACTCTTAGCCGACCCCTGCTCGCTAGAGGTAGCGTCGATGTTCGGGGTTCCGGACCCTTGATATCTTAATCCTTTGGACCTGAGCGAAGACAACTTATTATTGCATAGCGTTGATAAAAAGCCTTTAAACTGAGCGTGAGATGCAACCGCATGGTTGGCCAAATCTGAGCACATTCCGTCAGAGGAATTTGTGATATTACCGCCAGCTGGATTAGTTGTTGCAGAAGCGGCTTTAGGCGCTTCTGAATCTTTGGCGCAAGAAGCCCCTAACCCTACGCTAATCGCGCATATAAAAAGATGGATATGTGTATATTTCCGCACCTAGTGTTCCTTATTAAATCTCACAGTATTTATCGGATCACATATAGGAAAACTTAAGTTCTATAACCTTATGATTCTAATATGTTAGATTTTCTAGCTTCTTTACCCCAATCCACCGATCTTTTCCTAATGTTTTAGAGTAAGTATCCGATCCTCAGAAGGCAGTCTTATCTATAAGTCTAGATAAGTAGCTAAGGAGAATTTGGTGTCCGAAAACGCGACGTTTAATGGCTTTAAAAGTGCGATTATCTTCGATCAAAATGAGGGTCAAAGGATTCTTATCCGAGATACCTTAAAGGAGCTCGGTGTTGAGGAGATTAACTCTTGTGACTCGTCTGCGGATGTTATTAAGGCCTTACGATCTGCTGAGACCCCGCCTGATTGGGTTCTCTGTGCATTCATTACTGATGAGAGTCCCAATGCATTTCAAATCCTTAAGTTCTTATTAGAAGAACCTAAGTTTATTAGGACTCGGATAAGTCTGATTTTAGAAAAGGAGTCTGGTGAAATTTTGCCCGCGGCATATGATATGGGCCTGCTATCTCACCATTTTCTGCCATTTACCAAAATGGAACTGAAGTCAAATCTTGAATCTCTTATTAATAACTTGTCGGACAAGTATGACGAGCACTGTCTAG
>JANQHA010000204.1 GCA_028282865.1 Oligoflexales bacterium | reverse complement strand
AAGCACTTGATGCAAACAGCGGTAGCCTTGGAGATAGCACCGATAATACCACGTCTAGCATTACCACCATATATACCGATATCCAAAACTCAAGTGGTGATAATGACCAAGAAAAACTAACGTCTTATTTGCAAGAATAGTGTAAGGCCTTTGTGATCTCCGGCTAGCGCCGCTGACCGACCTTACTTCCGGTCTTGACTGACGCCATGATGTCTTCCCGGGGTATAAGCTCTGTCGGCAGTGAAGCCCTGCGGATATTTGCGTTATGCAAGGTCGCTCCTCGTAGCTTAGCGTAGTCTAAGTCCGCTTCTTCTAGGTTTGCGTTAGTAAAGTCGGCTCCCTCTAGGTTTGCATTCCATAAGGAAGCGCTTTTAAGGTTCGCATTACGAAAGCTAGAATCTTTTAGGTTTGCGTAGGAAAAATTAACGTCAGTTAAATCGCAGTCGCTAAAATCCATTTTATTAAGATTTGCTTTGCGGATATCGAGGCCACTAAGATCTCTCGACTCCGCTAATATTTCCAGAACTTCTTTTCGACTTAGTGTGACTAATTTGTCTTTGCTCATACTTTAATTGCGCCTCTTTTCGGTTACTTGGTCATCAGCTTAGCTACGTCGATCATTCTTTGACTAAAGCCCGCTTCGTTATCATACCAGGTCAATACCTTTACCATCGTGCCATCCATGACCGCGGTCGATTGGCCGTCAACAAAGCTTGATTTGTCACATCCCATAAAGTCCACTGATACTAACGGTTCATCTGTGTATCCTAGAACGTGGCTTAAAGCTCCTTGCGCCCCGGCCTTAAGAGCTTGGTTTACTTCTTCGACGGAAGTCGCTTTTTCTACCTCAAAAGTAACATCGACCAACGATACGTTAGGGGTTGGTACCCTAACCGCTAGACCGTGCATTTTGCCTTTTAACTCAGGAAGGACTAATCCAATAGCTTTAGCAGCTCCAGTCGAAGTAGGGATCATACTGACTGCTCCTGCCCTTGCACGCCTCAAGTCGGAATGCGGTAGGTCTAGAAGCTTTTGGTCGTTGGTGTAGGAGTGCACTGTGGTCATAAGCCCGCGCTTGATACCGAAACTGTCTTGAATAATCTTAGCTACGGGAGCTAAGCAGTTGGTCGTGCAGCTGCCGTTGGAGACAATTTTATGCTCAGGCTTTAACTTGTCATCGTTAACGCCTAATACTACGGTTAGGTCTTCATCGCTGGCAGGAGCCGAGATTAATACTTTAGATGCACCGGCCTTTATATGTTTTTCAGCATCAGCCCTTTTCCTAAAAAGCCCGGTACATTCAAATACCACATCAACGTTTTTATCATGCCAGGGAAGTTCCTGAGGATCTCGTTGTGCAGAAACAGAAATATTAAAATCGCCAGCAACTATTCTGTCGCTTTCAGCCGAAACCGGAAGGTCGAGTTGCCCATGAACACTGTCATATTTAAGAAGGTGAGCTAAGACTTTCGGGTCAGTTAAGTCGTTAATATGAACTATCTCGACATCTTTACGTTTTAGTGCATGCCGTAAAACAACCCGTCCAATTCTACCAAATCCATTAATCCCGATACGAACACTCATCGGAGCTCCTTACAATTACTAGAAAATAACCAGCTTCACTTATACCTAAGCGATGCGAAAAAGGAAATTTTTTAATTTTTTCTTTTTTGACTTAGGCGTTATTTATTAATCAGCGGTATTTTATAGCTATTTATACTAGTCCTATTATACGAATACTTTGCTTTGGCCTAATATGGTGTTTCTATAAAATAATAACCTTTATAAGGGCTATGATGTCGATTCATGGCCTTTACGTCTGGTGGGTAGCGCCCGATCTCGGCTAAATATCAACCTGATACAGGCGCGCGGTAGTGCTGATTAGTAGCTATTTTCAATAAAGTACTGGTTGTCGTAGTACCAGTTTTGGTCGTTTCCTTTGAAAAGCAAGCCTTTTGCCCCTGTCGTTGCCTCATCGTCATTAAGCGCATGCTGTACTAGCTCATTATGGTACAGAGTTTCTGCGTCTTTAAATAGTTTTTCTAGTCGCTCGTAGTCTGCGGGCGTGCTTAGATCGTTGGCCAGTATCTTGCTCTTTTCTTGGTCATACGTGATTGCTGCGACTCGGAATTCGATAAGGGCAGCTAATTGCTCGGCGGATTTTTGTATCGTATCGCTTTCTCGTAAAAAAACGTTGTAATCATTGTCAGCCAAGTAAGATTCATTGATCTGATCTAGGGTCTCTGATGTTTGCTTGAGGCTATCGGCGAGCTCTGAAAGTTCCCGAATGCGCTGATCTGAAAGAGTTTCGATTCCTTGTAGCGAGGGGTATTGGTCTAGGTCAATTAACTCTGTCGGTGAATCTAGTTTGATACCTTGTTTTTCATAACTTTTAGTAGCATCCGCCAACTCCGCAATATGATTATTGCTTACGCGATTTGCGATAATTTGTAAATCCTGCACATGTGGCACCAAGTCGGAGATTTTCTTGCCAATAGTTTCTTGGTTCCAAAAGGCGGGGTCGTCAATAGCTTTAACTTTTGTAAGTTTTTGTGCCAGCTCTATAAATTCGTTTAGCTTTGATTGGACTTTTTTTGCTTCATGAACATCCATTTCTAAAATTTCGTCTTTTAACTCCATGTAAGGAGTGTGTGTCCTATTACCCTCGGTGCCGTGGTAAACGATATGAAAGCTGTTTATTCCGGTAGCTAAGCTCGACTTAATTTTAATAAGCCGGTCGATTTCAGCACGGGCTTTTAAAAAAGATCTGACTTTACTTGCACGATGTAACTTTGCTGCGGTTATCTCGACTTTTGGTAACGGTTCGTTGGTTTCATAGTCTAAGTATTTTTTACTGGCAGCGATAAATTTGTCCAAGTTTTTGATAGCTTTTTCTATCTGTTTATTTTGGCTAGTCGACATGACGCGATCAAAGCGAAACCAGCCGGTTGGAACGGTTGTCTGAATCTCGGGAATGGTTGTCTGAGTTTCACTTTCTGACGGTGGTGGTGAAAAAGATATCATGAGTTCGCTAAGCTCAGCCTCAAACTCTTGCAGCTGATTTTGTAAATCGTTAAGCGGCGATAAACCTTTAGAACCCTTTACATCTGGTGCTTTCGATTCCTCGATTTGCTCGGTATGGGCTTTCGCTTTCTGATGGCGTTTGCGCTTTGAACAACTGATGCTAAGAACTGTGCATAGTAGCGTAATTATTAGATACTTCATAATATTTCAAACCCCATATTTTAAAATTACGGGGTTTATATCATAAATATATTAAAAATCAATTTAATTTTAATATAATTTTATAAATAATTATAAATACTATTGAAATTATAAAGCTATACGAATGCGGAGTCACCTGTCGCGATGATGATTTTACCTTCCTCTTCTAATTTACGGGCTACTTGGACCACTTCAAACTGGGCCTCTTCTACATCAGATAGTTTGACAGCGGACATAGCTTCCATATCTTCTTTAAGCATTTCGGCAGCGCGCTCTGACATATTTTTAAATATCAAATCGGCGACCGATTCGCTCGCAGTTTTAAGAGCTATCTTCCATTTGTCGTTTGGAACATTTTTGATGAGTTCCTGGATCCCGCGCTCGTCAATTTTGATAAGGTCGTCAAACACAAACATGAGCTGGCGAATTTCTTCCGCTAGCTCTGGGTCTCGTTCTTCCAAGCTGTCGAGGATTTGCTCTTCGCTAGCTTTATCGATCAGGTTGAGCATTTCAGCCAGGGGCTCGACACCACCGATTTTGGCAGTTGAAACGGATCCTAAAGCTTGAATTTCTTGTCGCAATACGTCATCAATTTCATCTATTATTTCAGGGGCAACAGCGTCGAGGTTTGCGACTCTTAGCATGACCTCGGTGTGCAGAGATTCTGGGATGTTCTTAAGCACTTCACCCATCTTTTTAGCATCTAAGTGAGCTAGGATCAGTGCAATAGTCTGAGGGTGTTCATAGCGCACAAAGTTTGCAAGGGCGCGTGCATCGATGAGCTCTAGTGCG
>JANQHA010000139.1 GCA_028282865.1 Oligoflexales bacterium | reverse complement strand
TTTGAGGAAGCACTAAGGTTCATCAAAGAGCAAGACACCATTGAAGTCGTTTTAAAACTACCTCAGAGCTCCGCCGGAGAACAGCTGGCGTTTATTAATGCTAGCAATACCATAGAGCTTAAAGAAAAGTTTCATAACATGATAAATGCGGGGGTTGATCACTACGGACAAAAAATTGACGGAGTTATCATACAGCCTCGTGTCCAAGGTCGCGAGTTCGCGGTAAATACCATCAATAATAAAATTCTAGCCATTTGGGAGTACCACCGAACACAGCTTGGACAGCTTAACTTATATAATATCGATAGACCGTTAGACCTTAGCACACCCGAAGCAAAAGCGATCAGCGCTCAGCTTAAGCTGGCTGCAAGTGAGTTGGGACACAAGTTCGGCCCTGGCCACTGGGAATGGATCTTGGACTCTAAAGGCAAAGTTCATTTGATTGAAATGGCATCAAGGGTCGGTGGAGCCTCATTCCCACTTATTGACAAGGAGATCTACGAGACCAGCCAATTGCACATGGAAATTCTTAGAGTCATTGACCCGGAAAGGTTCCATCAAAAAATAGAAAATCAGCACATTAGTAAGGCCCAAGAAGGAGCAATTGTAACGCTCACTGCGGTGGCAAATGGTAAAGTAAGCCAGGCAGCACCAGAACTTCTTAAAACCTTGCCCACAAAACTGGACATCGATAGCTTGAGTCTCGCTGCGGGTAGCCGTTTCAAGCGCACTGTCGACCTTGATACCTCCCCCGCTACCATTGCGTTTGCCGGAGACTCCAGCCAAATTAAGGAGGATGTATCTACATTACTAAGCTGGCAAAGCAGCGGAAAACTCTTCGACTATTACGCTAAAAACCGATCACTATGCAGTTCAGTTTTCGATACAAACTTGCTTGATGCGATAAACTTTTCTTTCAGACGAGCATTTCGGTAAATTAGGTCACACTGCTAAAACATCCAACCAAGTGAATACATTAAACCGTAGAAATCCATCTCAACCTCCCCCGAGGACCCAAAGTTCGAACTACCAAACTTGTAGCGTTGAGACCTATAAAAAACTCCGTGACTCATAATGCCAGAATGCATGAACTCATATAGCAGCGATAGATTCCCGGCATAATGGGTAGATGCCGGAAAAGTCACGGGATCAGAGTATACCAGATGCAAGTAATCAAACTTCCCTTCCAATGAAAAATCGCTACCAAGAGGTATAGCTGAGCCAACGCCTAGCAACGCGTTCTGTACATTACTGAACTCTGAAACCTGCGACGAAGTATCGTCAGTACCTTCTTGAGTACTAAAATTTAATACTTGGTTGTAGTAGTAGCCAAACCTAAGAGTAAAATCGATAGGAAAGACTTTAGGCAACAATCTAAACCTACGGCGCAGGGCTAATTGAGCATCCATAAACGAAAGTTCTAGATTATGTTGGTCTATGGTTTCGTCCTTGACGTCAAACGAAGTCTGTTTTGTCCGATAAACTAGCTCGGAGTCCACTCCCCAATATTTGGTCCACCATCCCCTAATCGCAATATAGAACGCCTGATAAAACTGAGTTCTTGAACTAAAGGACTCACGCCCAGTTTCGCTATGTTTAAAATCGAGATAAGAAGGCGTATAACCAATTTCGGCTCTTATTGTTCTATCGACTGGCTTGACCACTGATAAAGACGTGGTTTTGACATTAAAGCTTTGTACTGGACTACGAGAGGCAATAAACCTTCTTTTTTTCGAATCATTTTTATAGCCCTCGACGTACCAAAAATACTGCCCTTCATCAGAAACGTTAATTTTAGCTGACTTTGAGCTAGAAAGAACTTTCTTAACTCCTTTAGAAAACTTTCTATCTCTCGCTATGACAACAGCAAATCGTTTCATTTTCGGATCTGCAGACCAAGCAAGCCGGGCTATATGAGGTTCCCCTTCATCAAAGTTCAGGGCTGATTTATTAAGTGGAGAGAGCACGGAAGGCTTCCCAAGCAACTCATCCACTGGGGGAACTTTTCTCATAGCAATCTTGGGGCGAGGCTGTTCGACAGGAATTTGAGGAATAGGTTCTGGCTCGGGAACTAGGTCAACAGGTTTAGAGTCAGGGACCTTTACCGGCTGTGCAAGCGCCAAGCTTTCGACCGGCTTAGGTGTTTCCACAGTGGGCTCGACTGCTACCTCCTTGGCAACAGGCTTGGCAGGTTCTTCAACAACGGGAACCTCGGGAATAACTTTAGCTGTAGACTCGGTAACTTCAAAACTATAAACATCACTCCACATGGATGAAATAGCATGACTACTGTGCCCTTTAACTCGCCAAAAATATAAGCCAGGTTTTAGGCGCGGAGATCGGAAAGGCGTAGACGTGGCTTCGCGCTTCCACAAAACACGCTCGAATTGCTTATCAGCAGCAAGCTCCAATTGAAAACGTTGCAAGACTTCGTCAGCATTCCAGTCGAAATAGCTCACTACATACGGCTTGTCAGAGTCAGTAGGAATTTCGAAGGTCTTATCTAGCTCTGGCCACAAAAGCTTGGGCCTAGATATTCTTGTTATAGAAACTTTCTGCGGCAAGCTATAGATCCAATTTTCGGTCCGTTTTCTTGCAGCCAATCGCCAAAAATAGTTACCACCTAAGAACGCGGTTGACCTTATCTCCATTTTTGTAGCACTAGCTTGCGTCGGCAAAATGACTTTAGAAAAACTCTCTGACCTTGAGAATTCTACTTTGAACTCATCCATACCTGAGATTTTCTCCCAGGTAAAATTCAAAGGGCGCTCTTTATTAAAGGCTAAAGCCCCGCTCTTAGGATAAGTCACGACCAAAGGCAACACCGATGAATGCTTAATCTTTCCGGCTGAGTCAATAATTTTCTGATTTGTCTTGAGTGCAACCTTTTGTTTTCCAAGTTGAACGTTAGCGTTCCCAGAAAGAACGGATACCGAAGGTTGGATATTTTTCTCATTCTTTATCAGAACTCGAGAACCACTTTTTCCAAGACTCGCCCGTAGCTTTCCAGACTTTAAGTTCAATTTCGATTTAGATCTTACCGTAGCATAGACGGCACCGCGTTTAATATCGATTGTAGTCGACTCACCCTTCTTTTCGATGACCACT
>JANQHA010000129.1 GCA_028282865.1 Oligoflexales bacterium | reverse complement strand
TCGCAAATATTTTTGAGCCATAATATCAGTCGCTACCTGGCTCCAATCGCTAGGTACAGAAACTTCTAGCGACTTGCTTGCTTTGCTTCCATCTGAGTTTTTGAGTTCAGATGTTCTTTTTTCGAACTTAATCCCTTTGTAAGGGTCCCCTTTAGCTTTGGTAAAACGCCGCTCAAATTTCATGTCTCAGTTCCTTCCTTGAACATTAATAATTGATCCATATTAATAAGAATCATTTTTAATAAATTCCAAAAAAAATTTAATAAACAAAAAACTTTGTAGATTTCTTTTGAAAAAACTACTTCTGCTCTGTACCGCTGCGATGTCTTGAGTTTCGTCGCCAAAGAAATAATAACGCCGAGTGAAGAATTGTGTCAACCCCTCTAACACAAAATGTAGCGTCCACACTTTTTCCACAACACCACAGATTGTGTGTAAATTATTGCCTAGTTTTTTAATTGCTAGTTATCATTAGCAGAAGAGGCTTTTTTTTCAGATGCTCTTGAGCCATTTAGACAACTTATCCACACTGTGGAAAACTGGATGTGTATAAGTGGTTTAGGTAGATTATTGAAGAATTAAACGCCGGGAACGACGATAACGACCGTTTTGACTAGCACGCCGGTTCCAAGATGCACGATTCATCTGCTTTTTTAACCGCTTGGCGGCCAAACTTTTATATTTTGCCTCCGGCAGCAAAACTTTGTAGCGCAAGACCTGTAGAGAGTTTCTTCCGACATATATGCTTTGAGACTTCTTTACTCGAACACCATCTTGCCAACCCTGGCTAACATACTTGGCCAACTTATAAGAGCCAGTAATTAATACCATATTAGAGCTCTTCTCGAGTTGAACATCCAGAGAGTTTCCGGAAAAAAGAGGGCTTTTTATCGTTTCCACCCTTACAAGATCTGTCACCTGCCCTTGTTTGTAGTCGTGATTAGGTACAAGCTGAATCCGACCGGTGTAAAGCTCGTGATCTGCTGTCTTGGCGCTAAGACGGTAGCGAATGTTACGTGAACCTTCCACGCTAAGCCAAACCTCATCATCGAAATATAACAGCGGGGCATCGGTTACACCTGTAGCCATCGCATGATCTTCTTTAGGACCATAAATAAATATTTTCTTACTTCCCATACAGTCCCAATCCCAGGGCGGGCAATCCAAGTGAACATATACGCTTTTAGTTTTCTGTCGATGCAGCTCTCCACTCTTAAGCTCTATAAAAAGCTTCTTGATAGAATTGCTTAGTTGCAAGCTAACCTTACCAGGAAGCAGTGGGTATTTATGATTCAAATCAAGCCAGTGGGATGAATTAAGTTTTACTGCTAAGGGTTCACTCAGATTTGGAGAGTTTAAGATCTTATTAGACGTCTCGACCTTTAGATAGGCAACTTTAATAGATTCCGCCTGAGACGCATCGCTCAAATGGACCTCTTGCTTAGAGCCGTTTAGTTCTACGATATATTTACCTGGCATGAGATAAAGCCAGTGGCCAAGCCTCTGAGCTTGGGTCACCGCCAAAAGACTACTAACGGGAGATATAAAAAAGCTGCCTTGATTGCCCGATTCGGCTTCGCCTTCAACTCTAACGCCAGAAAGCTGATACGAGAAGTTCTGATCGCCATCAGCTTCAGGGTTACTTAAATCCACTTTCATCGGGGTCATGCCAACCAAAAGCTCCCATTTACCTTTCAGCATCAACAAATCAAAGTTATTAACCAGTTGCTGCCTAGCTTGTGGGTGGTCATGCCTAGAGCATTGAATCTTAAAGCGGTCTGCCTTGCTCACCTCATGGGGGGGTATAAATTTAACCTCATAGGCCACAAGTCTGTTGGTGATACCGGGATTCACAATAATCTCATGACTCGAGCAGTCGCTCAGAATAATATACGGGCCCGCATTTAAAGATATTGGCTGGTTAAAAGATCCTATTCGCTCAGACACAAGCTGCAGCGGGTCCCTTCCAACGACCTTATAAATCTCATAAGAGCCACTACGAGGAGCTTGGATTTCTAAAAAACCTTGGGGCTGTTTCTTTTCACAGCCTGTGAAGATTAAAAGTAGCAGCAGAATACTGGTGGGGCGTTTAAAACAAAAAAGAAAACGATGCACCAACCTGGCCGACCTGAATATTTCCAAAACCATAATAAATACGAGGTCCTATACTTATCTTCTTTGCAATACGCCACTCGATACCGGTTACAACCGAGTACTGCAGCTCATCCTTACTGTCATCTTTTGACGTCACAAACTTTTCAGATGCATCTAATGACACTAATAAATACCCTAACTCGGCCCCAGCTACCAGTATTAGATCCTTGGTAAAAATTGCTGGCATGTATAAGAGCCCTAAATGGTAACCTTCTACAACACCAGTATAATTTCTACCCTCAATCTCGGCATCAACCCGGAAAGGAGCATAGCGAAGGCTCGCAAGTAAGCTATAACCAGGGTTTTTCACAAAATCCCATAACAGTGAGACATCTGCACCGCCACCGGCGGCATAAGTACCTTTAGCCGCTTCGGGCGATCTAACAAGTCCTAAACTAGTTGCAAGGCGAAGCCGCTGGTCAAGTGCCTTACTAGTAGCACTCTTAACCATAACCTTATCATTGGCTGACTTTTTCTCCTCATTACTTACAGCCTTTTTAACCTCTTCAGCTGCCTCGGAAAGGTCAGATGATTTTATACCCTCAAGTTTTTTGGGAACCTTTTCCTGAGAAGCGTCAAGCTCCGCTTTGGCATTTTCCTGAGCAAATGTAGGGGTGTAGTAGCACCATATCGTCGCAGCAACCAGACAGATGACCTTTTTCATGATCGACCTCTATATAAGGAGTTTAAGTTGAAGGACATAACGGCGGTCCTCAAGCGTGCCCGCGGTCGAACCAACTTCCTCCGCATAGGTGGCAAGCCGGATCTTAAGAAAGCGCACATCAAACTGCATACCGGCGGTCAGATATCCCTGATGAAGCCCCAACTGCAGCTTGATAATCCTTGAATAGCCAAATTCAGAACCAAAATTAAGCTTCTTAGAAAATGAGTAAGGTTGATTGATAGAGTGAACATCAGCCGCTAAAAGAACATAGCTCGCCGGAGTTTGATATGGCTTAATACTTAGTCCCATGTTGACCGAGGGTAGCTCCGGCTCCGGGGTGCCTTTAGCACTGCCCTGGACATCGACTTTGCTGTATTTGGTACCCCCAATATCGGTAATACTCAAACCCAAAGTAGGTTCCATTGGCTTAATCGGAGTAAATAATAAGCCAAAATCAGCACCGTAACCAACACCTCCATGAATGTAGTCGGTAAGTTGTTTGTCTTCCTCTACAGTTTCCCCCTCCTCGACTTCTCGGCTGGACTTATTGGTGGTAAATGCTTCAACATCTTGAAAGCTAAAGGTATGATCAATTCCAGCATCAACACGACTTTTAATGGTAAATCCCAAGCTTAATCGATTCTCTAAGGTGTTAAACGCAAATGAAATTGGCAGTATAACCTTTGGGCCGACATCCATCTCGATAGTTGGATAACGATGAAATATCATAGTAGCGCCTAGCTCTAGGCCTAGGCCAAAACCCCAGCCTGGAGCGATAAAATGGGGAGTCATGCCAATACCCAAATGCTGCACTTTGCCTGTTTGGCCTTCAATCAAGTCAATTACCGCCTCAGTATTACCGGCGCTACCATCTGCTAAAGCTTGAGCATCACCGGTAAAACTAGCGGTATTAGAAGAGATATCGAAAGTCGGATTTAAAAACTCACCGGTCCAGTCGTCTAAGCGCGCGAGGCCCGCTGGGTTATAGAACAACGCGTTAAAATCATCGGCTACCGCGACATAAGCGTTTCCCATAGCCAGGGGCCGAACTCCGTAATGAGTCCACTTTTCCTCTTTAGCATCAACCCCTTGGGTCCAAAGCGTAAGTGCAATAAAATTTAGAGCCCAAAAACGCACCGACATTTTCATACCAGCCTCCAGCAACTGAAGTCACGAGATGATTTGCTTAGTTAAAAAGCTAAGCTAAATATTTGGAATTTTTCCGTAATTCAGATAATCTACCATATTCTATGGAGCCCGACAACGAATCGGCAATTATTTTCGATTAATACAATCACTAGTTGGCATTTTTCACAAAGATCGAGAATAATATGGTAAGGGTCTTCAACCCGAAAACCTTTGAGGGGTAACAAGTATGTCAAAGTTAGATGTAGCAGGGGAACGAAAAGACCAAATCGTTCAGGCGACCGTCGAGTGTATTACCAAATACGGCTACCATAATTTCTCGATGCAAGATGTGGCGCGCACTGCGGGCGTTAGTAAAGGCATCATCCACTATTACTTTTTGAATAAAGATGAGCTAATGATGTCAGTACTCGACCGAGTTTCTGGTGACATTGAGAAAATACTTGCTGACGATATGAAAAATATTACTGACTCTAAGAAAAAATTAGAAGTCTTTGTAAACGTTTGCTTTGATGTGGTTAGAAATACCAAGGAATATTACCAAGTAAGTATGGACTTCTGGACCCAGATTAACCAAAAAGAGAAAGTAAAAGAGGTTATTTCAAGTCACTACAAAAAATTTCGTGATCAGGCAGCCATAGTTATTCAGCAAGGCATTGACAATAATGACTTTAGGAAAGTGGCTGTCGATGATTATGCGTCCTACGTTATAGCCGTAATTGATGGGTTAAGTTTGCAGTGGCTATTTGATGAAAAAGTATTCGACTATCGCGGGATATGTAAGCTTGCTACTGAGTTGATTTTAAATGGTCTAGAAAAAAAATAGCTGGAAAGCGATCTTTGAAGATGAATCAAATCGAAACAACCCAACACTTAAAACAACTCATCAACCATATCGATAGCGGACCCGAATTAGATACCCAAGCTACAAAGCAAGCGCTCGAAACATTAGAAACTTATGAGTGCTGGTCGCCCTTTTTCCGGCTCTTAAAAAAGAAGTTAAAAAATGCCAAAACCGCTACCATAGACTACTATTTATCTCTGACGAAGGTTCAGGTTCAGTACCTTGAAGATGTTTTAGAAGCAGGTGAGACTAGTGCGCAAGCAGTTAAAAAACTAGAGCTGACGTTTCAGCAATGGACGGAAAACTACTTACCTTTTGTGATTGAAGAAGACGACTGGAAAACCGAATCGGTCTTACTAGAAACAGCTGTTGATCACTTTAAGGATCGACGTGAGCAAATCCAGGCAATGGAGCGGCTCTGTCTATTATATGAGAAAAAAGTTTTTAATGAGCCAAAACTAAATTCTTCTTACAAAAAACTGCTAAACCTAGATTCGCTGAATATAAAAGCTCTGCGGTACTTCAAATTAATTTATAGCCAAAATAATAACTGGGAAGAAGTCGCCTCCGTACTAGAAAGCCTAATCAAAGCAAGCAAACACCCACAAGATATTTTTAGGGTCGCGCAAGAACTTGCAGCAGTCAGACTCTACCAACTCGACGAGCCTAAAACTGCAATAGATCTATTAGATAAATTCTGTAAAGAAAGCCCACTTGACAGTTCCACTATAAAGTTTGATGCCTTCCAAAGACTAGGCGATTGGAACGGATGCTTACAGGTATTAAAGGACTGCCTTCTATTCATAGACAACCCCGAGACTCGATCGATTATATACTACCGAATGGCGCTCATCGAGGAAAAACTTAGAAATACCACTCAGGCGATCAAGCTCTATGAAAAAACTATTGGGTCATCACCTAAATTTTTAGAAGCCTACGAAAACATGGCCTATATCTATATTCAGCAAAAGGATTGGAAAAATTTGCTCAGATGTCTAGATATGTTAAATGATCAGTTAGATGATGAGCAGTATAAGACTCAAGTTTCGGATGCAAAATCTCGGATTAGCGAAGGAATCTCAAGTGACCAACACGCCTAAGCATCTCGTTGGTCGGTCCTGTGATTTACGGTTTAGCCTCGACTCTTCATATGACCTCCACCGGGGATTTAAATCGCTGCTTCCTCGAAGAATTAACAAACCTAAGCTATTGACATCCAGCCTACTTGGCTGTCTGGACTCAGACGATCACAGCAACCAGGTCATAAGCCTAGACTCATTGAGCGACAAAGAGCGCGTGTATCTTTCTGATCTGATACGTGCTCACTACAAAATTCAAAATTATCCGGCAGATCTATGGAGTGTCGTGGATTCCATATCCGAAATTGAAAATCCATTTTACCTGCTTCTTGCAGAGTCAGATATTTTTTTCGATCATAGGTGGCGGACATTAAGGCAAACTCAATGTCGTTTGTATCCAGATGAGTCCTACCAGTACTTTATGGAGTCATCTGAAAATTGGTCTTGGAACATTCAAGGCAGCTCTAAGCTCTACGAAGAGTACCCTGGAAAACTACGAGTTTTGGATTTAGAAACCAAAACCAAAGAGCTTTGGACCAAGAAAATAAGAGCTGAAAAGAAGAAGTCAAATCAGGAAAAAACTGAGTACAACCTAGATCACCTTTGTGAGGAAGGGTGGAGCATTGGATGTTTCCGGGTGAATTTCGCTAAAAAAAACACCCACCGCCTTATTGGTGAAACGCTAAGTTTACCGGATGCGGCGCTAGGTTTAGGCTTCGGAGAACAAGTGTCGCTGATCGTACAAGAATGGCTAACTAAAGCAAAGGTTCGAAAAGACTTTAGCGGAGTTTGTCTCATGGGCGTGTTTGATATCGCATTAAGCTCGGCGTTAGCGCAATCTTTTTTGCGCCACCAGTTATGCCCTAATCTTGAAAAAATTATATCGACGGATTTACAATATGGATTAGCTCCTATCGCCACAGTATTAGAAGCTCTGTCGATATATGATAATTTTATATATGTTGGCATGGATGCATACCCATCGATGAATATCTTCTACGGCTCTAAGGAGAATGAGCTGTGAAACACAAAGTGGTATCTTTTGAAATAAAAACGGAAGGATCTCTACTAAGCCGAGATTCAGCTCACCTATGGGATGAGCTCACTTCATTGCTAGATGACCTGGAAAAAGTTCCTGATGATGCGCAATGCGGGGTGTTTTTAATTCTGGAAGGTTCTCATAGCGATTTTTCTATCTCTTTTCTAAACGAACTTCGCTCAGAATTGTTTTTAGATGAGCTATACGGTCGCATGCGTAAGGCGCAAAAGATTGTTCAACGAATTTTCAAATCAAGACACACTTGGGTTTTCGGGTTTGATGGTGACTGCTTCGGGAATTACTTTGACCTAGCTCTAGCCTGCGATTATCGTTTTTGCTTTCACCCATTAGCACAATGCGGGTTTCATGAAATAGCTACTCATGGACTATTTCCAACACTTGGAGGCCTCAAACACAGGATTCCCCAAAACCTTAGATCGCGAAAAGAGTGGCTGAAATCTTCTGTTTTTAATGTCAACGAGGCAGTATATCAGGGTTTTATCGATGCTGTGGATTATTCAACCACCTGGAAAAAGGACATTGCCCATTGGATAGAGGAAAAAATTTCTGACGGCCAGCCCAGCTCAGTCAAAAAAGATCACTCTGAACGGCCCCCTATCGATACAGATGACCCAGAAAACCTAACAAAGGGCATTGCATTTAAAAAAATATCGGATTTACTCTCGACAGAACAAAATAATGAATCTCAAAATCGTTCAAATATTTTTGAATATGGCTTTCGCCACCTTACCGCAGACTCGAAGCACTACAGTGCGGACGAGGCTTTTGCTGTCATCGCATATTTTTGTGCAAGACGTATGCTAAATAGTCATTTTTTGAATTGGTGGGCGCGTCGTGGACAGCTTTTAGGGTCATTGGTCGAATACACCCCATCTAAGGTACAGGTCGTTTATATAGACCTAAACCATTTAATTCCTCCAGTTCAAGCTTTGGCGAGACTGATTGACTCAGGCTATGTGATTTTTTTCTATGCTCATAGGGTACTAGAGCTTCAAGAAGGCTTAGACTTGATCTATACCCGTTTTGAGAGAAACTACTCAAAAGAGAAGGTCGAGTCTTACTGGCTAAAAGGAGTTTGCTGGTTCGTGGGTGACGTAGATGAGAAAAATCAACCAAACCCTATTATGAGGTGGTACCCAGATGATCGACTAATTGTACATGCCAAGGAGAAATCATTAAGCTTTCTAAGGTTCGAGGGCAATCGCGGCTCATCGATTTGTGGCTGGGCAGAGCTTTCTGTAAACTCATTTGATTCAGAAGAAATTTCTTCTGATTTATATCGTGTTGTCAGGGTTATGAGTGATGGTATTATCTCAACCAAGCAACTACCAAACGCAAAGATGGATCTAAGCACATTTATTCGATCATTATTTTTAGAGGAACTAATCAACGTATCGATTTCATCGACTAAAGATATTATCCGCACATTAGGCACTCTAAAAGAAGAAGAATGGCGATACATAGCCGAAGAAAATTCCTGGGAGTACTTTCTTAGGTCCCGAGATGAGTCTTACCGCGAGAGTAGCATTGGAACCGAAGTAGGTGCTCTACAAGTTTCTGAAAGATGTTGGAAACTAGGAGTTTGGCGCGAGGTAAAGCAATTGGTTAAATCAAAGGCGACTCAAGGGTCCTACGATCTTAAAAATAGTTATATCTTCTTAAGCCAGCATTTCTGTTATTTTGCAGCACTACTCGCAAATATCATAGAAAAAGAGAAACTAGTTAAAAGCCGAAGCGAAGCAGATATCTTTGTTTCAGAGGTAGCTGGCTTCCCCAAACACTTGGGAACCCCGTTATCCTTTATGGAGAGCCAAGGTAAATCTCGTTTTCACCATTATATAGATCGACACTGGCCACAGTCGACGCTCTCAAGGAGGTGACGGATTGTTTTTTAAGAAACTAGCTGACAGAAACGTGAATTTTAAAAACCAGCTATGCATCGGCATCGATCCGCACACTAATAACCTTCCGAATTTCTTTAAAACAGAACTTCAAAAGTCGCCAGAAAACTTCCTGTCTTCTTTCTCCAAATGCCTGATTGACACCGCACATAACAAATGTAGTTCCGTGAAGTTCCAAAGCGCTTTCTTCGAAGTTTTTGGATCAGCGGGAATAGAGGCGCTAAAACAGTCTATCGACTACGCTAAAAGCCTAAACTTGCTTACTATTTTGGATGTTAAAAGAGGAGACATCTCTTCTACCATGAGAGCGTACGGCACATCTGCTTTCGACTATCTGGGCGCTGACGCAATGACAGTGCTACCATAC
>JANQHA010000106.1 GCA_028282865.1 Oligoflexales bacterium | reverse complement strand
CTTCATCGACTTAAAATCGATTATTTCTACAATTATTAGCAGGTTTTATACCGTTTCTCACACGAAAATGCTTTTACTAGTAAAACCGCAGTTTGAGCTTTGTGCTGCAGAAGTAGATCAAGGGGGGGTGGTTAATGACCAAGCATTGCAGATAAAAGCTGTGGATTTGGTCAAGAGTACATTACGATCTTATGGAGTAGATAGGATCAAAGTAGCTCCTTCGCGGGTTTTGGGGAGGTCTGGCAATCAAGAATACTTTTTATATTGTGAGTAGTATGGCACGGAGCAGAGAAAAGAGGGAGGCACGACGCCTCCCTCTTTTCTCTGCTCCGTGCCTTCCTTTTCGTGGTCTTGCAGCGACTTTTAAAAATGTTGATGGCTTTCTGCTTACATGTAGTTTAGCTTTGCAACTATGTATCCGAGAAGGCTCATAATCGCTGATAAATCTTTTGCCCACGTTTTCTTTCGTTGTCATAATAAAAATCACTTCCTTAAACCTGAACAAGTTAAGCTTTTTTTGTTGAGTTTGTGGGCCGAATATAAGTCTAGGTATCACATTAAAATCTTTGATTTTGTTATTATGGATAACCATGCTCATTTGGTTGTACAAGCCTATTCAGCTGAACACCTTGGCAGGTTTATGCGGACAGTAAACTCTCAACTTGCCAGGTTTATTAATGCCTATTTTGAGAGGGATAGTCAGGCTATAAGGGAGCGATATAAATCCCCAGTCATCACAAATACTAGATATTTGATGAAGGCTATCGAATATGTTTGGTTTAATCGTTACCGAGTTTCTAAGCTAAGTCCTGACAAAGATATATACTGCTCGGCATCTTGGCGACTTAATATAGACGTGATCAGACGGCTTACTAATGACGGGGATAAATATAGGCTATTGAAGTCCTTACTTGACTCTTATCGCCATCTACCTATCGAAATATTTTCAACTCGTAAGTTTGTAAGAGATACTATAAACGCTGTAATGTCTAGCGTTTCATCCTGGAAAGAGAAGACCTTTGAAAACTCTCATACAATTGGGGATGATATTGATGTTAGCTTCCGTAGCGAGCTTTTATCTTCATTCAGGCGTGAAAACGTACCTTGGCCTTTGATATAGTTATAGTCTTTGAAGCCTAGGCAGGTAATCTAAGCTTGCATAATATTGTCTAAATCTAGCTAAAACCTGAATAGTGCGCCTAAATGGTTCTATGTTTATAGTTCTATTTATGCCAAATATTAATTTTATCTCTATTCGTATTATATTCGTGAAAGGCTGGGGTGTCTGTGTAAAGTCATCTCTTCTTTTGCAGCGACAAAACTCGATAATCGCCTTAAATTAGTGGGTGGGTTGTGCTCCGAGCGCTTAAGGTTTAGCTTCTAATTTTTTCATTCCTATTGTTTTCTGAGCATAGGCAATAGTAAAAATGAGCAGCGTCCAACGCATCCACCCAAATTGTATCGTTCTTATAGTCGTAATGCGCAGAAACTTGGTCCTTGTCAATTGCGTTGATTATTGTGTCTTGTGTAATATCGTATAGCGTTGACATGTTTCCTATTGATAATCTCTTTCCACGATATTCGCTGGGATTGTGCCCTAACTCTGCTAGAGCTTTTTCAAAGTAGTGTTTGTCAATTTGCTGTGTCATGAGGCCCCCCGAAATTATGTCCTATAAAAATTCTAGGGCTATTCCTGACGCAGTTCAATGGGTAAACATTTCGGGTTTATTAGTTTATAGTTGCCTAGGTAATACGTCAAAAAACTAGCATGGCTGAAAGCTTGGACTTAAACGATATCTAATGTTTCCAACGCTCAATACTTGTTCTTGCCGAGTCACTTATTGATTTATGTGGGTTAAACAAAATTCGAGGTACTTCGATAAATGAACAATTTGCCAGCAAACTATCGCTAATTAGTTCATAAAGTACGCTTTCGTGATAATAGACCTTTTGTCCTTTGTAAGTTTTTTGTGCCAAAATCCACGAAGATTCCTCAAACTGCTCATAGTAGTTGGGGCTCGATGGGATTTCAGCAATTGCAAAAACCGGGTTAAAATGGGTAGATTTCTCAGGCGGTATCAGGAACTTTTCTTTGTCTTTTGAAGAGACATGGGGTAGCTCTATGCACAACTTGATGGGTATGTCTTGAGATAGTGCAAAAACGGGAGAACCACCAATGTTATTTTCGGTATTTGGCACCATCCCCATAGTGTTAACGGGGCGCTGATATACCTCTCCCAGGCTAGTCTCTATGCTTGAATTTCTTGCGAACATATATGATAGAAGATCGGGGTTTAAGTGAAAAATCTTCTCCTGAAGGTATATCAAGCCAGGGTATCTCTCTTTCGCCTCCTCCCAAAGCGCTAGGCTGGCAGAGCTCTTCTTAAGTGTGTCAAAGCTATCACTGCTAGGAAGTTCTTTCATCATTTGGTCGGCAACTTTTTCTGCAACGGTAAAGTCCGAGTTGTCAATAGCTTGACGAATACCAACGACACCATTTCGGATGAAGTTATGGGTCTGAACTAACTTTTTCGTCTGCTTGACAACTTCGGGCGAGGTTCCAACAATATTGTCTACATTACGTATTAAGACTGAGTGCACATTTGGATTACTTTGATTTACCTCTGGAAAAAGTTCCAGCAAGGTACCATGTCCAGCTGGTACAACTGAGAACGAGTCTCCTTCTACAACTGGATTAACTTTCTCATCGACTCTAACTGTACTTTGCTTAGGTCCCTGAAATAGAATACTGAAATTATCTGCATTTAATTCTTTTAATTTTTTGTCAAAAGAATCCTTCATTCTAGGAGAGATCACCAAAAAACTCTGCTCTAAAAATGACAGAGATAGGTCCTCGATAATCTTGAGCTCGAGGAAAGTATTTCCCTCCTCGACGCAAGGAAGAAGTGCTTTAGGAAGAGATAACTCCATGAGGATTAGTTTAGTGATCTCAGGGTTCAGGTCTATCTCAGTATTGTTTATTACTGACTTGAGCACTTTGGGTAAGGGCCAAGCGCTGGCTCCTTGGTCGAAAAGGCTTGTTACAGCAGATTTTATTAGTCTAAGATCTGCCGACTCAAGTGCCTTTATGAGATCACCAAATGGTTTATAATACCTGCTCGAAGCTCCCGCTGCTGGTATGAAGCTTGAGATGCCCGATGTCTCTACCCGCTCTGGAGCTTGCCAGCTGGAGGCAATGATACCGCCATTATCTAAGCGGCAAGTATCAGTGATTGGAATGCTGGGCGCACTACCTAGCTCTAGGCTACTTTTAATACGATTAATATGCTTCTTGATGCGGTGAGGGTCTAGGTTTAATTCTTTGCATTTAGCGGTGAAGTGAGCTTCGTCTAGTGAAAGTTCGGCGGTCATGTAGCCTCGCGATTAATGATATAGCCAAGTGCAGTTTCTCTAACCTGACATACAGAGTCAGATTCTGCCACCTTTTCGAGGATCTGTCTAATATGATTTTGCTCAGACCAAGTTGATAGTGCTTTGCACGCCGCTCGTCTGGTCCATGAGTTTTTACTATTATTTATCAGATAGGAAGCTAGATCGACTGCCATTGCTGGTCCAGAATATGAGTGGACTTTATTCACGATGGCCTCGACAGTCTGTGGATCTGCATGGCCCTGTTTTGTGAAGTCTATTAAAGTGTCAATACCATTACTATTTATAAGGTTGATAACAGCGTGTTGATATAAGTGGTGGAATTTCGACAGATTGGAAAAGTTCTGATCTGACGATAAAAAATCCTGAGCAAAAGCCAAGGCAGTTATGTCGAAGGAATCATCTGTTAATTTCCATTTGTTTCCGTTAGCTTTTGATAAACCTTCAACATATATCAAATCTCTATTTCTTAGTATGGCTAATACCTTCTGGATTTCATTGCTGTCAAGAGTAGAGAATTCCTTTTGTAACTGGTTTGTGTGGTGAGATCTCTCACTTCCTATGCTCAAAATAATTTTAAATACTTCTTTAAAAGATACCTTTTCAACCAAATCTTTATCGTCGTTATTCAGGTTTGAGAGCGAGTACCTTAGCTTACATAGGTCGATCGCAAGTGGTTCTACCTCTAATTGCCTCGCGAGATCTTGAATGACCTCAATAAATATCGCTTCAAACTCTGGTATAAAACCAGAATTATAAGAATTTTGATCAGATTTGTGACAGCTTGATACTATAGAGATTGCTGATTTTATCTTAGTAAGTATTTGACTTCCTAGCCCAAATTTATGAACAAGGTTTGTCGCAGGGTTTGACGTAGAGCTACAGACGTATAAGTAATGAAAGAAGTCTTTCTCGTGTATCGAAGAGTGCTCTTGCTTGTTGAACTCTACGAGCCGATCTTTAGTGTGTATTAGCTGGCTTATAAGATTATCACAAAGTTCAGGCTCTAGACCGTAGTCAGTAGATATAAAATCTCTCATGAGTTGCTGAAATAGCTTAAGGTGTGTCCAGCGACTGTTTTTGAAAAGACAGTAATTGATATCGATTGAAACCGAGGGGATTACACCTGGGTAGATACTTCCTTGGTCGACCAGTGCAGCCAGTTCAGATGTTATTTTTTTATTAAATGCAGTAAGTATTGACGGCGGTAGGTTTTTTCTGAGCCAGTGAATTTTGCTGCTAATCTCATCGTACATTTTGATCCTCCAGTTACATATATTTTAGCTCGAATCTCTTTAGAAGTTGAGCTTTTGCTACAAAATTATCCTGAAGTTTAAAGGTGTTATACCGATAGGTATATCAGTATTAAAGTAAATTTAATCTGATGCTTGGCTCTATAGACTCCTAATCAAAGATATTGATTTTCTAGGGGAATAGGGCTGATTTTAGGAGAATATAAAACTTGGCTAGGGGTCGACCGAAAAATTCCCATGCAAAGTGGTTTGAACAAATAGGATTCAAGCTTTCGGAAGATATTTGGTCTTTTAGAAAAGAAAACTGTAAAAGCATAGAGAAATCAGGTGCCCCGACAAATATGTTTGATGTCTCATCTTGGCAGGTTCAAAATACCGGTGATGGCTATATAAATCATGCCTTCGCTTTGAATTTGAACCTTAAATTTTTTTATAAGGGGCTAATTTCTCATATTAAGCGATCTTTCAAAGATTGTTCCGATTGTCAGGTGGTTAAATCAAGAAACGATAGTTCGATTTGGATCCTATGTCAGTTTACCCAGCCCCAAGGTAAGTCTTTGGATAAGTATTCTGTCGCTGGTTTCCAGGTAAGAGTTCACGCTGAGAACGATCGGCTGTCGCTATTTATAATCGATCAATTTTACTTGGGTCCTATACCGATAGGTTTTTTTTATAGGATCCCGAGAATACTTGCACGTACTTTAAAGTTTAGTGATGAAGCGATTCAGTCTGTTTATGAGGTATCCGTGCCAATGGAAGAGCTGACTATGAGTTGGGCGAGTGTTGCCTCAGTTAGCGATATAGCTAGACCGAGAATTAATTCTCTGCAGATGGCTTACGATGTCTCGCTTAACGATACGGAATTAATTATATCTGCTAAAGCTCTGAGCAAGATGGACCAAGTAGATTTATGCTCAAAAGTCCCAGTAGAAATTTTGGAGTCTAGATCTGCCCGAGCTACTTTGGGTCCGATAGATCGCCGTCTAACTACTCAAAGGCCTGGAATCAAATATCTTCGCACTCTTTCTAAGGATGCTCACAGTATCGCAATTCTTAGGAGACTCATGCTTTCTGGGTCATCTCAAGTTATTTCTGGCAAACAGCGGTTGATTGAGGAAAACCTTAGTAAAGACTCCGACCACCTTTGTAGTTATAGTGCGCTTTTGTTAAGTGATTTAACTGCCGAAGGCTTTCGAAAGTATGTAAACCTTATCGCCTCTTTATTGGTTAAAAATATTCATAGTATTGAAGACGAATCGACGCTGGAGATTGTTTTGCCTTACTATTTATATTTAGCTAATAAAAATAGTAACCCAGATAAAGCTCTTAAATCACTTGAGAGGATTCTCGACTCCCAAGGAGAATTCTCAGAAATACTTGATATGCTGATTGAGTTTTCTAGAAAGCAATCTGACTTTGAAAAAGAGGTGTACTATTTAGGTCGACGAGCTGAAATCAGTAATAGTTCTTACGAAACGGGGGAGATCTTCTTAGAGTTATCTAAGCGTATAAATTCCTCCAAGAGCAATATTGAGCAGGCAATTAGCTACGGTTACAAAGCGGTCGATCTACTAGGGTCGCGGGATTCTTTTGATCATTTGGTAGATTTATTAGAAGAAGACGAAAGGTTCTTTGATGCAATCGAAGTATTAAATAACTTTAAGGAGGATTTTTCTTCTGATAAAGATCTGCAGCTAGGTATTGAGTTACGCTTAGCTAATTTATGGAAGGATGCTCTTGATAGAAGCGATATGGCTCGAATACATTAC
>JANQHA010000098.1 GCA_028282865.1 Oligoflexales bacterium | reverse complement strand
TTATTAAATCTACTGGTGTTGAATTGCTCTTGACAGAACAGGCCCTGCCTTGATATCCCAATCCTTCCATTAATTTGCAAAGATGTAAGGAAATCAAGTGGCTAACCATAAATCAGCAAAGAAAAGAGCCCGGCAATCTGAAAAGCGCAGAGCTCGAAATCGTCAATATATGTCTGCGGTTAGGACTGCAGTTAAGAAATTCAGCACTGCAGTAGAGAACAGCGAAGCTAAAGGAGTCTTAGAGGGCCTATTTTTAAGCGCTCAATCTGTGCTCTCCAAGGCTAGCCAAAAAGGGATGCTGCCAGAAAATAACGCCTCTCGACGTATTAGCCGCTTGGCGAAGACGTTAGCTAAAAGCGGAACTGAAACAGCTAAGCCAAAAACCACTAAGAAAAAAGCGACAAAAAAGAAAGCTGCTAAAAAGAAGGCTACCAAGAAAAAAGCTGCCACTAAAAAGAAAGTTACGAAGAAGAAAAAATAGTCATAACCCGGTGCCTCTCACTTCTTTAAGTGGGGTTATTTATTCTCATACTATGCCCAGCGACAAAGTCCGTTGGGCATCTTTCGTTAGGGCTATGAAAACCTGTCGGCCTCTTCTCTAGCTACTTGATCAACCATTTCATTGTCGGGGTGACCAGAATGTCCTTTGACCCACTGCCAGGAAATTTGGTGCTTATTTATTTCCGCGTGTAGCTGTTCCCAAAGATCCCGGTTTTTAACTGGCTTTTTGCTAGCGTTTTTCCAGCCGTTTTTAATCCAGTTGCCAATCCAATTTTTCTCGAAAGCGTCAATGGTGTAGCGGCTATCACTGATGATCAAAACATTTGCAGGTTCAGCCAAAGACCTTAAACCTTCTAGCACCGCACTGATTTCCATTCGGTTGTTGGTGGTATCAGGTGCGCCACCCTTTAACATGTGATCTGATCCATCTACACGCACAATACAAGCCCACCCACCCGGACCAGGATTACCAAGACAAGCACCATCGGTAATAAGAGTAATATCTTTCATGGTAGTACAGAGTAGTGCTTATAAGAGGACCCGTAAAGCGATTTCAATTCCATGAATGCTGCCAATATTCTGATCATCAATATTTGCTACTGCAGCTAGATCCGGGTTTTTATCCACCTGCCCCCAGTAACGCCCGATAAATCCGCCCCAAAGCAGATCAACCCGCTTGGAAAGCGCACTGGTACGGTGCCAGCCAAACTGGACAGCCTGGCCTTTAGAAGAATAGATGTCATCACTGTTATGCTCAGCGGACTCTCTAAAAAACCCCATAGATATAGCGACCGCCCATTTAGAATTGATGCGGTAACCTAAAACAGGTCCAGCTCCCAGTCGATAGTAGCGATGCTGATTGACAGACCCACCTAAAGCTGAAGTTCTAAGACCGAGGCTAAATGATGATTTAAAACTCTTAGCTAAATCCATCGTCACCGAAGTGCCAGCAGCCTTAGCAAGCCCCGTAGAGGATTGATCGACGACCGCATAACCAAAGTGTGTGGTGGACTCCCAAGAATAAACAGGCGTCGCAGTCAAGATAAGTAGCAAAGAGCACACACCGACAAAAATTCTAGAGAGTGTCTTAAGCTTTTGTTTTAGGGCACTGATGTACATAAAGCGCAAACCGATCTCGTCTGTTCTTAAAATTAATCGGTCGCTAACTATTTTTTATGAACGCAAGGCTAGGCAAATTTTTCCTACTACACTTGTGTTTGGGTCTTCAAATATGTGTAGTATGCCGCTCGTGGTTGGGAATGGTCCGCTAGTGATCAAAACTCTGAGGGAAAGCAAAACTCAGCCAAAGAAATAAACTCCGCAGGAGTCAACCGCTCAGGGCGAAGCTCAAGGTCCACTGGGCTCTGTTCGAGGTCAAGCTGTCCCATAAAAGACTTTAGGGTGTTGCGAAGCTTTTTGCGCCTTTGAGCAAAAGCAGCTCGGCATAAGACCTCTACCTTACGAAGCTGCTTATCTGTAAGATCCAAATCAGCACGAGGCGTTAGGGAGAACAAAGCGCTATCGACTTTAGGCACCGGAAAAAAATCTTCTTTAGGAACCATGCACAGTAAATTGGTATCCGCTCTTAGTTGAGTAAACACACTTAGGCTGCCATAAGTTTTATTACCTGAATCACTGATAATACGATTGGCAAACTCAAGCTGAGTTAAAAAAATCGCACCTGCTAAATCAGAGAGGGAGTCAATAGTCTTGGTTAAAATGGCAGAAGAAAGGTTGTAGGGAATGTTACCGACAATAGCACACACACCTTCATCAGAATCAAGCCATTCATTGAAATCAAACTCCATCACGTCGGCACAGATCAATGAGAGATTATCCGCCTGAGCTTCGGGCTTTATCGATAGTTGCTCATAAAATCGTTGGTCTTTTTCCAAAGATGTCACTTGCAGGTTCGCCTCAACCAAACTGAGAGTCAAAGCACCGTCACCGGCTCCAATTTCCAGGACTCGCCTCACCTTCCAATGCTCAAGTTGCGTTACGACTTTTTCTATCGGTGCTTTAGTCTGCAAAAAAACCTGGCCCAAAGATTTCTTTTGCCAAAGTTTATTTTTATGATTACCTCGAGTTTTCATGAAACTCCATAAGGGTAACGTGAATAAGCATCCCAAGGCTCAGACCATTTTGGCATAGAGTCGATATCTAGATTTCTCGACTTAAAATAGGCATTACTCGCAATCATTGCACCATTGTCGACACAGTACTTCAAATCAGGCAGCACAACCGGGCAACTTACAGCTTCTTTAAGCATAGCCCGAAATACTTTGTTGGCAGCCACACCTCCAGATACAATAACACTACGGGCGTCATGATACTGCTCTAATGCGGTTGAAAGCTTGCGAACCACCTGCCCTAGTGCCTCCTCTTGAAAGGCGGAGCATACCTCTGGTTTATATTGTTCAAGCCAAGCGGGCCCATTTTTCTGTAATAGATTGACCATATGTGTTTTTAGCCCCGAGTAACTGAAAACCAAACGGTCCTTTTCGGCAATCATCCTAGGCATAGTAACTTCGATTTTATCGTGAGACTGCTCGGCACATTTCTCAATCTTCGGGCCACCAGGGTAGGCAAAGCCAAGAAGCTTACCAACCTTGTCAAAACACTCCCCACAAGCGTCGTCAATCGAGTGGGCGACTAGCTGAAACTGATCAGCTGCTGCTAGGTAATATAAGTGGGTATGACCGCCAGATACCACGAGTCCGATACCTGGAAAAAGCGCATCTACATCACCGGTGTAGCCAAGCAATGAGGCATGTAAGTGAGCGTGAACATGATTAACCGGAATAAGCGGAGTATTAAGAGAGGTTGCCAAGCCCCGAGCATAACTCACCGCTACCAACAATGCACCGATCAGTCCCGGGCCTTGAGTAACAGCGACAGCGTCAATATCATCTATCGAAAGCTGAGCTTTTTCCAAAGCATCATCGACCACACTATCAATCGAAGTCAAATGGCTTCTGGCCGCCACTTCGGGAACCACACCGCCAAAGGGGCGGTGCACCTCTATCTGAGATGCGACCGAAGAAGCGAGCACCTTAACACCATCTTCAATGATGCCGCAGCCGGTGTCATCGCAGCTCGACTCTAAACCTAAAATAATCATAATTTGCCGAGATGTTCTTTGGCCCTCTTGGCTTGTGATGTCCTAGGAAACGAGTCGAT
>JANQHA010000632.1 GCA_028282865.1 Oligoflexales bacterium | reverse complement strand
TTGTCAAAGGAAACGACCGGCTGCACAGCAGCATGCACCTCATTATCCTCAGAGCTAGTAATTAATTTCACTCCGTGGTTGCGCATAGGAATTCGACCCTCTTGGGTTTCATCACTCCAAAAAACCACCCGATCACCGAACGCCGGATGACTCGCATCGACTCCGGTATCAATTACGGCTATTCTAACTCCCTCACCTAACCCTTTGCCAGGTGCTTGCTCTCTCAGCTTGTCTACTTTAATGTCTTCTATCGGTATATAAAGCTGCGAATCGTTCAAATTAGGTAGATCGTCAGACATCGGCCTGATGCGGCTGCCGCCAGGCAGATCTACTGAAATCGCTTTTAAATCAAGAGATTTAATAAATTTTTTATCAATTAATTTCCGAGGAGGTATATTAACTACTAAAAAAGGAATGGTGCCGCCATTGCCAAGGTTTGGATTATAAACAATAGATCCGCCAGCACCTTCTATTAGCTTGATCGTCTTATAAATATTTTTCACCGCCAACGAAACGGTAAGCTCTGGATAACGATCGAGATACTCTGCAGCGATCTTAGCAGAGACTTCCTCAGACACATCGGCAGATTCTGTAAGGCCTAATTTAGGGTCCTTCTTTTTAAGATTTACTTTTTCTATGTCTGTAAGCTCTTGTTTATCGATATTAGGAATATTTATATCGACTTTCTTTCTGCGATCTTCCTTTTCAATATCGCAGCTAGCTGTAAAAACCAAAAGCCCCAAGAATAAACTCATTACGATTTTCATAGGTGATTTTCCTTATAAAAACTTGTTTCCAGACTGGCAGCTTTACCATACAGAGCCGAATTTCCAAAACTATTTATAAGAAATTGGTTTTCATTAATAATTTCAATATCTTTGGTTATGGTTAGTGATTACTATATTAAATTTCATCTCGAAGAAGTTACTTTTTTATATACCTGGGCTCTATTTTAAGGTAATTAGCGCAATTGAACACTCATCATTAATTTGGAGGGGGTATGTATATAAAGATAATGCTATTTTTTTTAACTGCACTTTTACTAGCTGCTCCCTGCTCAGCTATGACGATATCCGAAGTAAGAAATAAGATTGACACGTACGAGGAACTTTCTGAGGAAGACCGTCTTGAGTTCTTAACTGATTTATCGAGCTATTTAGAGGATCCTCCCTCCTCACAGTTGCTACGTATTGATATCTACAATTTCTTATTAGACGAAGTATCGCCTCAGAATAGGTTTGAGAAACTTCGCACTACTGCAACAGGCCTTGTTATGAATCACTTTGGCTTTAAGGACTCATTGCTGGGACCAACTCATGAAGACCGGCTGTACTCCACCGCAATCAAGTTAGCAGGTCTTGACGAATCGTCCTGGCGGGTTCGCTGGGTCACAATAATAAAGCTGGCTTTGCAGGCACCAGAAGCTCCCACGGCAGTAAAAGCTCTCGAAGAAATAGCCGCCATATATAGCAACCAACAGGAAAAAAAACTTGCCAATGAAACGTCAGTTGAAGATTTCCTTATAAGGCAGCTCACAAACACCTGTGCAAAAACATTTGAAACATTTACGCACTAAGGTACGGAATCCCCCTCTATTTGACTTTTAGACCGCTGATAAAAGTTCTCCCAACCTAGCTTATCTGTTTCACTCCTAAACTTTACGACCTCTTCGTTTTTAAGCTGTGAAACAAACCTTAGAAACTTATGAATGGGTACAGCTAAATATGGGGTCTTATACTTTCGTTCCATAAGGTACATTGCTGTTAAAAAGTCATCCAACCCTCTTTCAAAATGCTTGGCATATGCTTTATCTTTCCTCAAACTTCTAAGTAGCATTAAACGTCTATTGGTAAACCGGCGTTCCTGGAATGTGTATGCGACGATCTCCTCAACAATCTGCCAGGGCGACCTACCAGCATGATAAAAAAACTTAGTTGAGTCATTTCGAAACCGCCGCCGAATAAAAGCCATGCGCGCGTGCGTGCTTTCGTGAACAAAAGCCTGAACAAACCCCACCGGAATGTCAGCACCCCTTAATTTAATCTCTTCGATATTTTTCGAGTTAATTAAAATAATGATATTATTCATCGTGTCATTATCCTGCACCATAAGAGCGATCATTTGGTCTCTGAAGCTTTCAATATATTCAAAGCTTCGATCATCATAGCCACGGTCTCTTAACAAACTCTCCAGCTGCGGATCGTAGACGTCGACAATCCGAACGCCTTGCTTCTTGATCTGCCACATGGTCTTAATAATCCACTCGTGATCATAGCCTGCGTCAACAAACGCCTTACGCATAGGTCCAATCAGCTCTGCTTGACCGACACCGAAAACTAAGTAGTTATCAATTTCCTTTGAGAGCCATAAGCACTGGCTTGCATACAAAAAGTCAGAAATTAATAGGTAAAACGTCATGATTGCGGCAAATAGCTTGGCAGCAAAAGTCATTTTGCTCCTTTATATAAATAAGATCAGATAACCTATTATACCTTTATGAACCGTCCACTGCTAGTTGCCGTGTATGCAGAGATTTGGAGCGAACTTCACAGAATATTTCTAACATTGCTGGCCTAACGGGGCCCATACTTAAAGCCGCACTCCTCCACTCTACGCCAACAAATCTTTACTAGCAGGCTACACCGTGTTAAACATATCGCCAAGTTGAGATGAGGACTATTATGAGCGATAAACGATATGCTCTGATATCAGTTACCGACAAGACAGGAGTAGCACACTTTGCTTTGCAATTACATGAGCTTGGCTATGGGATTTTGTCAACTGGTGGCACTGCAAAACTTTTAGCAGAGGCAGGGGTGCCGGTTACGAAGGTTTCGGATTTTACCAATAGCCCTGAAATTATGGATGGCAGAGTCAAAACTTTGCACCCAAAAATCCATGGTGGCATTTTGATGGATCGGAGCAATCAGTCTCACCTTTCTCAGGCTTTGGAGCTGGGGATCCACCAGATTCAATTAGTTGTCGTGAATTTATATCAGTTTGCCCAACACGCCCTGAGTAAAAAGTTAGAGCTATCAGAAGCCATCGAGTACGTCGATATAGGTGGTCCGACTATGTTACGGGGGGCTGCCAAGAACTACAAAAACTGCACTCCTGTAATCGACCCCGATGACTATCCAAATATTGTCGATCAGCTGAGGTCTTCTGGGGAGCTTTCTATAAACACAAAAATCGAGTTAGCATCTAAGACCTTTAGGGCCATCTCTGAGTACGATCAAGCTATCGCAGGGTACTTCGCAGAAAACCTTACAGACAGCCATGGTGAAATTCTTGGGGATCAGATGACGCTCCCATTGCAGCGTCAATATAATCTACGCTACGGCGAAAACCCCCACCAACAGGCGGCTCTTTATACGCAAACTGGCGAAGCCCTAGGCCTACCAGCTGCTAAAATACTTAACGGCAAAGCATTGAGCTACAACAACTACTTAGACCTCGACGCCGCTATCAACCTAGTCGCAGACTTAGACGAATACCGCACTGTAGCAATCATAAAGCACACAAACCCTTGCGGAGTCGCCGCTAGCAAAGATCAGCCATTAGTAGAAATCTATCAGCGAGCACTAGCCTGCGACCCCAAATCTGCATTTGGTGGTATTATTGCGACCAATACGCCTATCGACGCAGACACCGCCCAGGAAATCTCAAAACACTTTATAGAATGCATCGCAGCTCCAGAAGTCACCCCTGAGGCTTTAGAAATCTTTTCAAAGAAGAAAAACCTTCGGGTGGTGGTAGTCAAAGGGTCACCAGTAGGCTCAGGAAATAGCCTCAATATCAGATCTATTAACGGTGGTTTGTTGTTACAACAAACTGATTTCTTAGATACTTCCGATCCGAGACAGTGGAGTTTCCCCACTAAAACTGAAGCCAATGAGCCGCAGCAAAATGATCTGAGGTTTGCCTGGAAAATTTGCAAGCATGTGAAGTCTAATGCAATCGTTTATGCGAAAGACCTCCAAACTATTGCAATTGGCGCCGGTCAGGTCAGTCGCATCGATGCCGCCACTTACTCGGCTGAAAAAGCTGTGGGTGAGGGTAAGATTCTAAAAGGAACTGTTATGGCTTCGGATGCATTCTTCCCTTTCAGAGATTGCGTGGATATTGCTGCCAGGCATGGGGTCGGGGCCATTATTCAACCTGGTGGCTCGGTACGAGATGAGGAGTCTGTTAGCGCATGTGACGAACACGGCATAGCGATGGCATTTACCGGCCATAGGCACTTTCGACATTGACCCGACACACCAGGCCTCACGTGCCTGTGATTTTTTTGAGCAGATCACCCGTAGGAATCTTTGTAATCTTCAGGTATTCTGTAACATTGGTAGGTATTTAGATATTCGAGAACCTTTAGTTATGTTAATGCGCATAGTCTTACTGATCGTAACATGTGGCTTTAGCTCAAGCTTGCTCGGGAAAATTCATAGCGCCCCGGTGATAATCCAAGGCTTTAAGGTTCGTCAAGCATCTCGTTACCCTATCCAAGCCTACCGGCTGTTTCGTTCAGACAACGGCGTGGCTACTCCAATTCCATTTCAAATCGACGAAATCAACCAATACGGCGACTACGTTTTAGATAAAGGCCAAGAGGTGACCAAAAATGATGGCAATGGTATCTTCGACCTACAAGATGAGCTAGTCTTTATGGGAGATGACGTCGGCGCCATATCCCCTCCTAAAAAGTGGCCCCAAAATAACCGACCAAATCTTATATTTGAGGTCAGGCAAACGTTCAAAGAAAATCCTAAGGACCCAAAACCAAAAACAGGTGCTGTGTATTTAGGCGTTTACTTCCGAAAGCCCCCCCCACTATCGAAGAAGAAGTACGTGGTTTTCGACCACAAAAATGGAGCCGTCAAGACTTCGCGCTATCTATATAAGTTCGATAAAAAGAACTACCTGGTTGTAAACAGCGTCGATATGTACTCAAGAGACAAAAACATCGAGAAAATACCGCTAATAGACACTTCCACCTTCTACCTAAAAGCAGATTTAAAGTACTTTCTGACCTTTGAAATCCATCACAAAGATATCCAGAGCTACCTTGAGGCATACAAAGTAGGACCGATTCGCAGCATCGTTCGGGTCACGTTCTTCTACCGGTTTCTTAAAATCAACTTTGAGCTTGGCATGTATACCGAGCTCAGCTTGTTTTCGAACTCGGTGGTCCTACCAGCAATCATGTACAACCCGCTTGAAAGCGAGAAAAACTTGAACGACGGCAGTGGTTTTTATTATGGCTTTGCTACTACAGACCGCCCCGGGGAATACAATGTTGAAACAAATATCCCAGACTATAATAAATATATTGGCGATAAAGGGCTTTTTAACCTTTTTTCCAAAAAACCAGATATCGACAACCGCTACTGGCTGTCGATGACCGGCAAAGACCGTATGATGTTTTTTGAGGTGATTCCGTCAAAAGAAATGCTAAAAGTCGGCAACATCCCATACCTGTACCGGGAGAATTTATCGGCCGCAGAGCTATCTGCTTCGCGCAAAAATAACAAAGCGCGCCCCCTGGGCAAAAGCCCTGTGAACTTAGGAGTCTACTTTGACTTGACTAAGTTTAACAAAGGCGAACACCGGATCTCCTTTAGATTGTTTTTTGATAACATCTATAATGCTGAAGAACTGAAGAGCTACAAAGATCTAGATAAATGGCAAACAGACTTAGGTCGGCTTTAGACTTTCCATTAAATCCATCCAAGAGTATACTAATAACATATCCTTGCAATCTTAACGGTCGAGGTGATCATGGAAGAAGTTACACAAAGCACCGATGAATCTGCTGTTGTTGGCGCAACGTCGGTAGATCAA
>JANQHA010000543.1 GCA_028282865.1 Oligoflexales bacterium | reverse complement strand
ATTGACAGCCTTGATGAAAAGTTTTTCATAGAAAGCTTATTTAGCCTAGACCCTATTGACTCCAAGTCATGCTCGAGCATGGATCTGCTCAAGTCGCTTCCGCGTGGCGGCAAGCCCGGCGTTCCGAACCTCGGGTGCACTTCAGCCCCGAATAGTGAAGACCAGTTTATGCAAAGCTCCCGGGCCATTAACAGTTGGCTAAATTGGCATCAAAATGCGTCAAAGTACCTACACTCATCCGAGATTTCTTTCGCTAGCAAGAATATTAATTGGCAGTCAGATGCCGCAGCTCAGAAGTACTGCATAGGAAAGAAACCAGAGGTATGCGCTCATATGGCGATGCAGGTAGATAGTAACATTGCTGATCAGTTTATTGCTCTATTTAGTAACTAATGCCACAACGAAGTTTTAATCAACCTTAGCAAGATCACAGGCAATCATACCAGGGCCTTCGACCCGTGCACGAAACCGCAGTTGGTCACCTACTTTAAGGTTCTTAAGCTTAGCTTTATCGACATCAGAAGGAAAAAACATCACATTAGAATGACTGTACTTTGGGTCGTTAACCTCTAACCAACCTATGCGATCAGGGTTATAATGAACGACATTGCCTAAAAGTTCATAATCAGAATCATTAGAGTCAACTACCACCGCACCTGATAGTTTGACCTTCTTCAGTGCTTGTTCAAAAGCACGTCGCTTGGAGTCATCTTGCTTAACAAAAACATACAAAGCATGCTTTGCCCTTGTACAAGCTACATAGATTAAACTAGCCATAATTGGGTTAGTGACGGGCATGTGATACTCGCTGAAGTTTATAAGTATTGCGATATTGGTTTCTAGGCCTTTAAAGCCACCGACGGTCGAAACAGCAATTTTATTCTTAGAGCCACTGCCCTGATCGCCTTTCTTAGAGCCAATATGGTAGAGGTCAACACCACCAAGCTGCTCACTGCCAGCAACCACCGAAGGTGATACCTTAGGTTTTCTAGCAGAGAGAATCGTTATATCTTCAGCAGAGAGGCGTTCTTCTTTGGTAAGTTTCGCTACCAGAGCATCTAATTTTTTCTTAGCATCCTTCTCATCTATGTAAGTTATAATTTCTGGTAAATACCCTAGCCTGGCGCTATGACTCTCAAGTACCTGCTTACCAGTTCTAAAGGAACGAGAAAACCTAGCGATTTCCTGGGTTGTTCGGTAGTTATTGACCAAAGGAAAGTAAGGCCCCGGTATCGGAAGCACATTTTCCGGAACGAAGTGCTGATCACCACTGCCAGAGCCAAAAATCCCCTGACTTCTATCGAAGAATATATATAGCCGAGAGTCGTTAGACGATTTATTTAGTAATTGTTCGATTACGTCCCACCAAAAGGGCTGAACATCTTGAGCTTCGTCGCAGATAACGACATCATAACGAACCTTACTACCTGAAACGGCCTCCATTAGTCTTGAAGGGCCCTCGAGTTGCACCCAATCATTATGCTTACCTTTAAAGTCCTTGGGCGAAGCCAGCAGGTCAATTTCATGGCTAGCAGCAATATCTGTATAACTCATGACTTTAATGTCACTGCCAGCTTGCACTGCAAGTTTTTGAGTGAGCAGTTGATTACTCGACAGCAATAGTACAGATTTACCTTGCGATCTAAAATGCTGCGCCATGTTTAACGCAAGTACGGTTTTACCAGTTCCTGCCTCACCCTCAATACCAAGTCGCTTAGCACTAGTTACTGGGATGATAAAAGAGTCATGTAAAGACTCAATATCTTTCACTCTTAGTTCATGGGTATCTATGTAATCCTTAAAGTAAAGTTTAGTGCTAAAATCATGCCCCACAAGTAGCCCTTCGACATCTTTTGCAACGTCATCAAATCGCAAGTACTTCTCGGGTTGAGTGCGCTTTACAATACTCTTTAGTGAGGACTCCAGGTTTTTTATACGATTCTTACCAATAATCACTTCCGGTTCAATACTAGTTACCGCAGGAAATTCGCCCTCATCTACCGAGGGAAAACATACTGCGTGACTCACCGGAACTTTGATCTTAGCTTTCCTTAGTGCCCTAATAAACCTAGATTTCCAGCCCAGAACTTGTTGAAAAGGGTTTTTAATAGAAAACCTTTGATCGAGGCGGTTGATCGAGTAGAAGTTATTACTTTCCTTCTCATAACTAATCCTACCACCTTTCACTTCGATAGCTATCAGGCCATACCTAGGGTGGTATAATACAAAGTCGATCTCATTGTCCTTAAGACCATAATTCTTTTCAATACTTGATAAGGTACAAGAATAGAACACACTCCATGACGAACCTAAACTTCGACGGCATTCATCATAAAAAGCTTCTTCTGCCCGACTCGCGAAAACAACGCGGCTTTTGATCACATCGGGAAACATTCGTGCCATAAAAACCTCTAATTATTTTTTTGTGGCTTTCACCATCTTATGAACTTCACCGTCACTTAGGAAGGCGCCATGCATCCTCCTAAGTCCTGCTGCATTTAGAAACAGCATGTCACCTTGACCAATCAGACCTTCAGCACCTGCTGTGTCAAGAATAGTTCTCGAGTCAGTTCCACTCAGAACCCTAAAGGCTACCCGGGTTGGGAAGTTTGCTTTAATCAAGCCGGTGACAACATCTGCAGATGGGCGTTGGGTAGCAATTACCAAGTGAATTCCAGCAGCCCGAGCTTTCTGAGCAAGCCGGGTAATCGGAACCTCAGCTTCTTTACCAAGAACCATCATCATATCTGCAAGCTCGTCAATAATTACTACAATAAACGGCATCGGCTGCCACTTATCTTCAAAGTTAGGGTATTCCGAGCGCTTAGACTTTTTAATAACCTCATTAAAGCCAGCAATATTTCTAGCACCGACTAAGCTCATCTTCTGGAATCGATCTTCCATCTCATTCACTAGTGCATCGAGCTTATCTTTAGCTTCACCAGAAGGATCAGTGATAACCGGACAAGCCAAATGAGGCAAATTATTATATGCTGCAAGTTCAACCATCTTAGGGTCGACCATAACAAATCTTAGGTCTTTAGCTGTATGCCTCGCAATCAAGCTTCCGATCAAAGTGTTCATAAAGACCGACTTACCAGACCCGGTAGAACCAGCGACAAGCAAGTGGGGCATTTTTGCAAGATCTTCAATAACCACTTTGCCAAAGGTATCGACTCCCATTGCAACAGGCAGAGAAACCTTAGTTGACTTAAGGGTTCGGTGAGCTACCAAGTCAGCAAAGCCAATCATCTGTCGGGTCGCATTTGGTATCTCAAAACCAACGACTTTCTTGCCAGGAATCGGAGCTAGAATCCGTAAACTCTTAGCACCCAGCAACCTAGCCAGGTCAGCAGATAACGAGGTAATTTTAGAAACCTTAGTTCCTGGAACCGGCTCAAACTCGACGGTCGTAACGACCGGTCCTTCAACAATTTTCTTAACCTTACCCATAATCTTAAATTCAGCAAGCTGAGCGGTTAACTTTTTCGCTAATTTATCAAATTCCTTCGAACGATCTATTGGTTTAGAAGATACTGAGAACATTCCCGAGTTAGGTTTAGGGTGAGATTTTCCAGTATAATAAAAATTAAGAGTGCTTTCGCCACTCGCCTCGAGATCACCAGCAGCTTGGTTCGTTTCGACTTCGTGCACTGCCTCTTTCATCAACTCGCTGATATCAGCACTTTCGCTATTTTTCTTAGCTTTACTTCTGCGTGCTTTCTTAGGAGTGGCGTTAGAAACGACCTCAGCAGAAGTCCCGGAAGAAGCTCCAGTCCAAGCGTCGGCTACACTTTTTGAGCGCTTTACTTCGTCTATCAAAGCGCTTTTAATAAGCTCATCATCAGTCATTGGCTTCTCGTAAAGTCGTCTATAGACATCGCGGACTAAAACCGAGCTGAAGTTCCAAAACCTAATAAGCTGAAACTTAGTGGTAGAGATTGCCAAGTTTCCAGACAAAACCAAGCCAATAAAACCTAAAATCATCAAAACGATCAGAGAGCCACCGTACCCAAAGCCACTTTGAATCGTCAAACCAACCGCGTGACCAATGCTGCCACCAAAGCCAAAGCTTGGCTCTTTTAGCTCCCAAACCGGACCTTGCACTTGACTAAGCGCCGACAAAATCGACATCACCCAGAGTAAGCCCGCCACACGCCTTACCCGAGGCGCAGTGGTAAACCCGACAACAACCAAAGAGCCCCAGCCAAAGAATAAAATCGGCCACAGTAAGCCAACAACCCCAAAAGCGCTTAGTATTTGATTTGCAAACCAAGCTCCTGCGGGGCCAGCCATATTTTTAATGCTGTTAACCTGGTAGTTTCCAGCCAGATAATCAGCGGGGTTGTAAGTGAATATCGCCAGAGCTAAAAACAACCCTAGGCCAAGTAGCAAGAAGCCGCTAGCTTCTAATACAGACCGTCTGTCTGTCATCAGATTTTTACTTTTATGTACGACAGCTGAAAGGTTGATCATGAATGCTCCTATGAATAAGACCTTATGGCTCATACATAGATATACAAAGACCAGACCAAAACAGCCGATTTTAACCTACTGTATTTATTAAGATATCTAAGATGATAACTGTCTTAGATATCTATAAGTGTCAAATAAATCTACAACTTCTCAGAAAACCGCTCCCAAGCTCGGTCATCGCTATCAACTGCCATATGAGCCTTAAAAGGGCTCAAAACCCGGTTGTAGGAGTAATCTAAAAAGTGATTATTTGCCTTATCTATCGCTGAAGAGTGGAGCAACCTCGAGTTGTCTTGGTAGAAGTTATCCCACCAATCGACATGGAGAGAAATCAACCCATAATTGACATCATCTGGAGCCCGAACACAGCCTTTATAGACCGCCCGAATAAGCTGATAAGGAGAGCGAATCGCTTTTAAGATATTGCAGCTTTCGACACTGATTGGGTCAAGGGTCGCCAGGCCATTGATAGTTAGCTGATTAGATAGATTTGTAGCAGCTTTCATTGCCAACCAACCGCCATAAGAATGCCCTACAAACGATATCGTTTGGCTAGTAGTGGTTTGCGAGGTATTTTTTAAGAACCGATAAAGCTCGTTGTGGGTTGCCGATGCAAGCTTATTTTTAGACCTAGAAGAAAAGACGTAAACCTTATCGGTTAGTTTTTTATAGCAAGTTGCAACGACATTATAATAAACGCCCATCTTTGCTCGCATATCTAAAAACCGAATCGCCCTCTTGTAAACATCTGTGCGCCTTGCATCTGGGTTGCAGCTATTCCACCCTCCTGAAAACAAAATAGTGGATTCAGTGGCGCCATTCTTAAGGTTATATTTGGCAATAAAATCATTAAATGAATCCAGAGCAGAAAACTCGCCTATCTTATTCGCATCTTTAAAAGGTTCGTAGTCTAAGATCGGTACGTAAGCATCAGGACCTGCGCTCAATCGGCTTCCGTGCTCGCTCCCACAGTTAGATAAGAAAAAAATCGACCCAATAACAAAACATACACGTACTTTTCGCATCCTAAACTCCCTTTTATGATGGCAATAACGCTTTTTGTATCTAATATTTTCGATTTCTCTGAGAGCACAATAGTGGGTTATGGGAGACAATTCAACAAAAAAAACAGCCCTATAAAAATAGGGCTGTTAAACGCATGAAATGTCGATCGAACTAGCTGTTTGCTATTATTATAAGCAAGTGCCTAGTGCATCGCTGGTATTAGTGACTGTATTAGTCGACCCAGCGACTGTCCAAGTATCAGCAGTAGCACAGCCTGGAAGGACCTTGTTATTTGCGCTAGTACCAGTCGTGCCAGTAGCAACAAAT
>JANQHA010000438.1 GCA_028282865.1 Oligoflexales bacterium | reverse complement strand
ATAGCGTATCTTTCATCGCCAGATTTGTCGGGTTATTTTTTTTGATCAAATATATGAACTGCGACTTGTCGGCAATATACCTGTAGCCATAATAACAACCAATAATCAGTAAATTTAGAGTCAGTGCACTGACAATTATTTTTGGCTTAAGCATGAGCTCAAGCAACTTCTTTGGACCTTCGGCGCGAAGAGTTATTCCGAATAACCCCGCTACAAAAGTAGCCACTACAGTAATTCCAACGCTCAAGAACGTTAATGGAATAAGCACTGTTGGAATAATCGCATAATGAACGCTGCTTATAATAATCTGAGGTTCAACCATGATATACCCGTCCCTTAGTTCCATCGACCCATATTTTATCCCCAGTTTTAAGCCTGTTATGGCACTGGTGTATAGCGGTGACCGCTGGAATACTCATTTCACGTGCTACTATCGCGCAGTGAGAAAGTGCTCCACCTTTTTCGACCACAACCGCCTTTGACTTCATAAATAGCGGGGTCCAGCCGGGATCTGTTGCTTCGGCAACTAAGATCGCGTCCTCTGGCCAACTGTCGGCATTGGCAGTGCTGTAATCTGAAACTACACAGACCGTACCAAAAGCTGCGCCAGGAGAGATTCCTTGCCCTTCAAAGTAAAGATCATCTGTCTGCCCAGAGTCAGATAAATAACCCTCTATTTGTTTGAGACTAAACGTATTAGGGAAGCTGTACCTTCGAAAGATATTAAACCGTCGTTTTCGGTTAGAAATTTTTTGCGCTGCTTTATCCGCAAACTGAGTGGTTAGAAGAATATCAGATTCTTCTATTTCGGATAACCTCAGCCAAAATATGTCTTGGTTTAAACCATTTCTTCGACCTATTTCAAGTGCCTGATAACGGATCTCCGCATAAGGCTTTAGTAGCTCCATTTTCCATTGTTCGCGTAGCTCTAACATTTCTCTGAGTTGATTCCACTCCTGAAGAATGAGTTCCTTCTTCATGGTTTTCATCGTCAGTATTTCTTGCTCTACTTCGTCATGACGTTGCTTTGAGGTTGTTGTCGACCTAACCGTGTTTTTAAAAAATATAGTTTCACCTAACTCGCTCCAGCGTTCATGAGCCAAGTCAAGCTCACCTGGTCCTCTGTGCCCATAGCTCGATAAGAAGAACGGACGGTGGCTGCTATCTGCGCTAGCTTCTCTAAAGCTCTGGTTCATATCATAAGTGCAGGTGTGGATATCAGCTGTCAGCCATTTATGTATTAATTTGCGAGCGGCTTCCTTACCAACCACAGACTGCAGCAATGCAGTCAACGTGCTCATGCTAGATTCGACAAGGATAATCAAAACCATTGGCCAAAATAGTGTCTGGCGACTGAAGTCTTCGGTATGTTGTAGGAAGGCCTCTCGAAGCTTTTTATCAGAAAAACGACCATACAAGTCGGGTTCTCCCGGACATTGTAGTTGAGACTTAAATGAAATGAGCTCTTTGCGACACTCGCTAAGCCACTTACTGCGAGTAGTGCTAAGATTCCATGATACCTTTGCCATTCGATACATTAAATACGGAGTCGCTAATATGGTTTTTAGATTGATTTTCTTAGGGTCAAACTTTAAGTAGGGCCTAGGTGATGTTCTAACCGAATAAGGAATTGGACCAAAGTATAGTTTGTTTAGTTTGTCGAGGTTGATATAGACGTGGCCAAATACCCTCTCAAGGACTGAGTCGTTTTTGAGCGACAAAGTAGAATCGTATGATAGGTACCCTACTTTTTTTAGTGCGTTACCGAACGCATGATTGGGCCCAAATGCATCTTTCCACAAGCTAAATGTGAGGTAGCTAGGGAATCCAGTCCACTCTGAGAATGTTTGTCCGTCCCAGGTTGTATCTGGTGAGTTGTTTAATTTAAGTCTTTCGAGCTCGGTCGTGATTAATTGATTACTGACAGTCACCTGGGTGTTTTGAGTCGTGATCGGTCTCGCTTGGAGAACAAAAAATTTTCCATATTGATCAATCGCCCATTCCATGTCCACTTCGTATTTGAGAAAATCTTTTGCGAGGTTACCGAAATGAAGGATCTGGCCCGTGAAATCATTCTGCCAATCTGCGGGTAGATTGCTTATACCTGCCTCAGATGTTTGATAAGGGGTTTTATGACCTGATACTAGGTCTTCTCCAAGCCCTTCGATGAACTCCAAAAGCCAGCCACTATCCTGCGGATTCTGGCTAAAAAACACACCAGAGTATTTTGGTTCAATCATAACTTGGATAACAACGTTCATTCTTGCGTCAGAATGATCGACATTGAAATGTTCTTGGTATGACTTAGTATTAGCTCTTTCTATAGACTGGAAGCATTTATTGATAGAAGACCTTAGGTTAGCTTCCGAAGTTACATTAAGAAAAGTTTTATTCTGGCCTGCAAAGCTAAGATTACCCGAGTCCTCTGCCTGAAACGAGCTTCGAACTGCAAGCGGTTTATCGTTGTGTTGTGACCACCAGTCCATGAGGTATTGCCAATGATTATCAGAATCAATGAGGCGAGTTAAAATAATACCTGCTGGAACGGGAAATCCCGCTTGCGAAAGTTTAGCCAAAGCATATGCTTTACCGCCCACACTAGTTTCGCTATCATCTAACTCATCAAACGCAATAAGATTTGGGCCTAGTATTGGCTTCGGTCCCCGTCCCGGGGTAGCGAACGTCTGGTTTTCCACTAATTTATCCTCTGCTATTTAATAGAGGGAAGTTAGCAGAAATTGATGGGATATTCGAGAAATTAATTTAGTATTATGGCGCAAGCCTTATATAATCTATCTCAAATTTTTGCCCTATAGACTGATCATTCCGATTTAGGGTTAATCGAAAGCCGATCGCAGTATCGCCCCGGGCAATATCTGGCAATTTTACCTTTAAGTCTGAAAAACCTTCGCTCTCTGGCAGCCTTAAATCGACTCGTCTAGTATTATTATAAGTTGGGTGCTCTTTGGTGATCCAGTGGAGTGATACCTGCTTCGAGCCAGGGAGTCTCATCCTTATCTCTAGGTTTGAGTAGTCACTCATAGCTATTTGAAGGTTCTCACGAATGATGTAAGGGTTTGTCCCAGTTACTGTCCCAGAGAGGAATTCTTTAGAACTATGTAAATCTGATACTCCACTACTGCCCCTGCCTTGCTTCCAACCTTGAAGGCCCGAACGGAAATTAAAATGTGGCTTACTAACAAAATGTTGCAGCTTTAGAAGCTTGCCCATTCCCGGGCCCAGTTGGAAAGAGAATGCTCGGTCAGCTCGGTCTTTTTGTCTCTTGAAAACACCTAGCTCTGGGTCGAATACTCCAAGGTAGCTAACATCCTCCGCAAGATTTGAGTTAATATGAACCGTCTTGTTGTAGTCTAGATTCACAGCCAATATGTAGTACTCAGGTTCGCCGTCTTTGCGAAATAGTCCCAACGCTACATCAGATTTATCTGAGAACTGAATGGGGAATTCTCTAGTTATCCGAAACCCACCTACTGGCACACTGCCAGTATACATGACGTCGACTTGTCGAAGGTGCTTGATAAACGATTTGATACTGTTAATCTCGCTTTTAATCTGATTGACAACAGCATTTTTTCGCCGAGTTATAATCTTAGAACTTGAGGCGGTCTTTTTCT
>JANQHA010000588.1 GCA_028282865.1 Oligoflexales bacterium | reverse complement strand
CAGCTGATGAACAGTATCACGTCGACAAGCATGCTTTTAAGGTACCCTTTGTTTGCGGTGCCACCGACCTCGGCGAAGCTCTAAGGCGCATTAGCGAAGGAGCGGCTCTTATTCGCACCAAAGGTGAAGCCGGATCGGGCAACATTGTAGAAGCTGTGCGGCACCTGAGAACCATGAATAGCCAAATTGCCAAACTTAGGTATATGAGTGATGAGCAATTTGTCACTGAAGCCAAGGAGCTAGGAGCACCGGTAGAGTTGGTAAGGATGGTCGGTAAAACAGGTAAACTACCCGTTCCCAATTTCGCGGCAGGTGGTGTCGCTACGCCCGCAGACGCCGCGCTATGCATGCAACTTGGTGCCGAAACTGTTTTTGTCGGGTCAGGTATTTTTAAATCATCCGACCCAGAATCACTCGCAAACGCAATTGTCCAAGCTGTTGCAAATTATGAAGATCCGAAAGTTATTGCAAAGGTGTCGACAGGACTCGGTGAACCGATGAAAGGTCTAGAGATTTCTAAGCTTACAGAAAGTGAACTATTAGCTAGCAGAGGCTGGTAACCCCAGCGGAGATATATAAAAATGAATATTGGTATCCTAGCTCTGCAAGGAGCAGTTCAGGATCATAAGAATAAGTTTTCGGAACTCGGCACTAACACCATTGAAGTTCGTCGAAGCGGTGATTTGTTGAACCTAGACGGTTTAATTCTGCCCGGTGGCGAGAGCTCTACTATGCTCAAACTTCTTAATAAAAATGAGTTATGGTCTGAGCTTCATAGCTTCATTAAAACAAAGCCTAGCTGGGGAATTTGTGCAGGTCTGATTTTAATAGCAAAAAGTGTTCATTCACCCCAGCAGAAAAGCTTAGGAGTTTTAGATGTCGACGTAGAAAGAAACGCTTATGGAAGGCAGCTTGATAGTTTTATCACTAACGATCTAGTTTTTAACAATAACGGAAAGCAGTCGACGACCGAAGGAGTTTTCATCCGAGCTCCAAAGATCAACCGTATCGGAGCAGACGTAAAAACCACCGTAACACATGACAACCAACCCGTAATGGTTGAAAGCAATTTAACTCTTGGATCTAGCTTTCACCCAGAACGCTCAGAAGGACATATATATCATAAATACTTCTTAGAAAAAATCAGGCATATAAATGAATGACCGAATAAGCACTAGACTTCTCAACAAACGCATCTGCGAATTAAAGCTCGACATCGATAACTCGATCGTTTCAACACTAACAGCGAGGTTATATAAAGAGCTGAACAAAGCGTCGTTAGCAAACTTTCGACCACGAGTTTACATTGGGGATGACTGGTTTTGCCCAGAGAACAGTATGCTTATTAGCATCCCGTTTTTTCTTCTATCCCCAGAACTACAAAGCATCGAAAAACAACAAATCGGCTTTATCGAAGGAGGCACCAAGGCGGAGGCAATGAGGTTATTAAGGCACGAAGCTGGTCATTGCTTCTTTCATGCCTATCAATTTAGCAAGTCATTGGAATGTCGAAGGGTCTTTGGTTCATTCAAAAAAAAGTACAACCCAGATAGCTACCGCCGAAACCCCTTAAGTAAAGATTATGTGATTAATCTGCAAGACAGCTACGCCCAATCTCACCCAGAAGAAGACTTCGCGGAGACCTTCGCAGTTTTTATAAACCCAAGATCTCATTGGCGCGAGCGTTATAAAAGATGGCCTCTAGCCCTTAAAAAACTGCAATTGATGGGGGAATTGATTGCAAATCATCGAACGAAAAAACCGCTTATAGCACCAGGCAGGCCTCTAAGCGAAGCTAAAGTACTTCGCAGAACTTTGAAGAGACACTACCAGCAAAGATTAAAAGCTATATCCAACTAATCTGACTAATAATATTTTAACTTTTTATCAGCAGAGCAACTCAGGGGTGTTAAATAAATTTAACTTATTCCGATAAAATGGTTATGCCTAGCTCAAAGAAAAATATCTTATTACTATTCGACAGCCCCTGCGAGCCGTCTGATAACCCTGAAGAGTTGCGTGATTTAGTTTTGACTGACGCGGAGTATAAGGACGAGTGCGATGTTTTAAGAGCGTTAGAGTCCGAAGGGTTTGCAGTTGACCTTATGGGAATCTACAATAACCTAGAGCAAGTGATTCAGTCGGTAAAAGAGAGAAGCTATCGCTTGGTT
>JANQHA010000334.1 GCA_028282865.1 Oligoflexales bacterium | reverse complement strand
CAACCTTGGCAAAAGTGGTATGAGTAAGTGCTACAAATCCTGCTGCCAGTATAATCCGGCACATGGCTAAAGTGCTTTCTCGAGTCACAATATTTCCTTCGCTTAAGATTGAATACGAATTATGTAGCAAAGGCCGAGCTTTAAAGAAAGCGTTTTTTAACCTTAAGAAAAAACAATTATTTGAGGACTTAACTCTAAGTATCTAGCTTAACAAAATATTTATAATTTTAGATAAATTTCCTCTTTACGAAATCTAAGTTTCACTTTACGATCCTCCCATTCACAAAACTTTATTGGAAGGTGTCATGACGAATCCCTTGATTGCTGCGCGGAACGCGCTCGTGCTTTCGTTCGTGTTTTTAAGTACCAGTGCCTTCGGTCACGAGGCTAACCTCGAGCAAGAACCGCTCTATTCAGAGGCTTATGACATTTTTAAGAGTGCGCAGCAGGTCTTTTATAAAGAGAAAAACTCACAGCCAGATGATGAATTTTTCAGCAGCATTGCTAAACATGGCTTTGAGTATAAGGATCCAGAAGGCTTAGGCCAGGTAAGTGTTCACCGACTTGGAGCAAACTATATATTTAAAGTACTACACTATGAGACTAATAAAACTTTTCTTTACCTTGACCTTGATTTAATAGACCCATCCCATGCTGATTTAGAAAAGCTTATTGCTAAAATACATATTGACGAAAGGTCTGATGCCGTACTCGAGTGGATAAAAGACAATCAGCTGCAAACCACAGATGAGCGCCGCATCCCGAAGCTATTAAGCAAAGAATATATTAAGGAATACTGGAAGGCGACCTATGAGCACCCAACAATTGGCGACTTAAACCTAGCGATGGTATGTGCAGTTACGCAAGTGGCGGTGTCTCTCTGTATGGCTTCAGGAAAGAGCTTAGTACTGCCAGATCACGGATTCCAATATCAACCTGCAATCATAACTGTTTTCTTTGCCCTAGGTATAGGAATCAACTCGGTTACTTACAAAAACTGGGCTTATCGTGGTAGTTGGTTGTTAGACAAGCCCAACCAATCGAATTGGATCGATGATCGCCTACCGACCGTCGCCAAAAGACTTTCGCCTAAGGTTAAAAAGGAATTACTAAGCGTCCCTATGATTATGCGACAATCGATTGCCAGCCTTGCTTTCGCATATATTTTGACTGCCTGGGTTCACGAAGACGGAATAGCTTCTATGAACAGTGTCTGGACTCACTTATTCCTACTTGGAAACGTTGGAGTAAGAAACTATGCAAAGAAATTTTGGTATGAAATACCAAAAATAAGGAGTGATTTAGGGCTAAGCAACGGAACCTTTAAGCTAAAAATCCCCTTCGCTAATAAAAAAGTAGACACCAAAATGGACAGACAAGCTTTTGAGTTCCAAATGATGTATCTAGTGCCATTCGGTATCGGGGTGCTAGATTTAATCAGCCTGCCACTTATGAATACGGTTGCAGAAGCAATGCCCTTTATGGGTGAAGCATTTTCGGTGATTAGCTCCAAGGCAGCTTTATTCGGGATGATACCTGCAGCTATGTATCTAAGTCATAGATATGCAAAAAAGAGCTACCGAAAAGCTATCAAAGTGGCAGAAGCTGACCCGACAAGAATCAACATCCAGCGTAGAGACAAACTCAAATCAGCTCATGAGAGTATGGAAAAGCGATGGAAAAACTCTATGATGATGAATCTTAAAAAGAAAATTGTAAATGTTGCCAGCAAGTGCGGACGACTTTTTAGCAGGAAATAGCGAGCAAAATAATATATCATGGTTAAGGTAACTGCTAAGAGGCCCCATGATGAGATTTCTTCTATTTACAATGATTTTCGCTGCATTAAGTTGTCAGCATAAGAGGGATGGATCAAACCTAAAATCTGACTCCCCGAAATCGGTAACGATATACATAGAACGTAACATCGTCGAGAAAGTTGATCCTAAAGACCAAATGCTTTCAATCATCCTGGATTTTGCAAAAACAAACAATTGGGACGAAATCTATGTTTCTCCTATGGCAATCTATCCGAGAGGAATCATTCTTTCTAAAGACACAGAGAAAGACAGTTGGCGGACGGTAGCTTTGATTGCACGAAAAAGTGATGGCGTAACCCTTGAAAGGCTTAGCACTCAAGTCAAGAATTGGGACCGAGCTGGACAGGGCTTAGGGACGGCTATTAAAGCTAATTTTCAAAAATGGCTAGATGCCAAAATTATCAAACCATCTTCTGGCTTGACCAAACTTGATACTGCTAAAGAACGTAGATTACTTATGAAGTACTCAAGTATGCGAGCACCTATATACAAAAACCCGTCCAAAGAAAACTGGATCCGCTACTTTAAAGCTGACCCAATGATAGGTATCATAGCAACACCTTTGCGCAATTAACCTTTAGATTACAAGCGCTAAAGTATACTAAGAAAAGCTGTCAATTTTTAATCTATTCCAAGTTACCGGCAATTCCCCCGCCTAAATTTGATGCAGGTGTTCGTTTAATGCTATGATTAGAAAATAATCATTCTATAAAATTATTGCGGAGCCCTTATGAAACTATTAGCTAATTTTCTATTTATCTTGGTGTTTGCAAGCTGCAAACCGCGGTTAGAAAATGAATCGTCTCTAAAAGACCTCAAAACAAATGACAATGGCAAATGGTCCTATACTTATGCAGTTACCAGCTCTGATGGGAAAGAATACCTTTGCCACGGAGATTGTCCTTCGGAGCCGAAACTGTCATCCAGCAGAGAAGACCGAAAAAGAGCATGCGCGACTAACCTAATCCATGGGCCTTTGGAATGGTTTAGGGTTCCAGACTTAAAAGTGGTGACTGATACAGTGATCAAACCACAAAAAAAATTATGGTCTACATCTGGCACCAAATACATCAAAAAAATCATAGAAATTCATCGAGACAAAACTCGAGGTGGGGTACCGGCTGATATACAACTTGAAACCGGTGATCAGAACCAACAAAATGAAGGTATTCCCGATGATATTGTTTTAGAGGGGGAGAAACAAAGTCAAAACTCAGAAAAAAAATCCGAAAAAATTTGTTTGAGTTCTCAAAGCAAAAACCTTGGTGGCGAGGTTGCAGAGTTTACCAATGGGCTGCACGAGTATAAAGTAGGAGACCGAGTCTTATTACGCAACAATGGCACGTATCAAGAGGTAAAGGTCACGGGGGTAAAGAGTGGGGTAAAGGAATATTATGAAATTAATGGTAGTGACGTATGGAGACGGGACCTATTCGACGATAATGCTTATGGTATAATCGTGGAGCAAGATGGTAAATTGGTTCCCGGTGAGTTTTATGCTTTTAAACCTACAAATGATTTCGACAAATTAGAATTTAGAAATGCTCACAAAGAGCACGACAATTTAGAGACACCTCTTTGGGTAGAACTTCTTTTTATGACCAAAACAAATGCGATTCTTAGAGTTAGTAAAAAGACTTCAAACTCTTATGGCCGTCACCAATACCTCCACGAGCACAGCATTATGATACGGTCCCCATATACACTTAAAAACTGGGATTTCTTTGTAAAAGTAGATCGCTCCGAAGCCGTCAGTGGAAGTTATAACCAGAAGCTTTCTTTTGATAAACAGAACAAAGTTTCTGGTCATTGCGTATTTTTCTGCACAGGTCCTTTTGGACTTTTCCGTACGTGGAAGCTACGACCTTCATCTAGAGCTAGGAAATGCCGGAGCGGCTATAAATGCCCGCCAGCACCTGCGGGGGAGTGTAATTCCGATACAGATTTGAAGCGGTTCTGTGTTGAAAAGGAACCACATGAAAAATAGTTAATAAGAAAACAGCCGACAGGTCCCGACCGTTTAGGGTTGGGGCCAACTACCCGCTCGTCTAAATACCAAGTAAAAAACTCAAAACCCAAAATTACAAAAACTAAATGACGCTACTGTCGATCTTTGGGCTCTGCTACCAAAGCGTTGATAGCTTAATATTTCTGGGTACTCCTCAGTAGCATCCGACCATTTTCTTGCGCCGCTGCGCAGACTACTCCAGGCCATTCGCTCAGTCTCATACCTTCCCTCACCAACTTCTTGATACCTGTGCATTTTGATCTCTCTAGAGAGGTTATAAGCACGATAACAACTTGAATGGTGTGTATCTTGATAATCAGCAATCGGGATGAAAATGGGATTGCCGTTAGCATCTCGCCATTCATTCATATAAAAATCACGGCATTTCGAGGCAGAGACTGTGTGCGGATAAGGACTCAAGCCCCTGACAACATTTTTTTGCTCGTGCATCTCAGCATAAAGTAGTTCGACCTCAAGTGCATGACGGCTAGAATGACCAATATCAACCATCCACTCTAAGCTAAGCTCATCAGCTTCCTGCTCGAAAGTATAATACCCTAGACGAGACTCTGCAGCTTTATGTAATGACTCATGATGCTTTGAAATCTTAGTAGTCAAAAAACCCGCCACAGACTTCATAGATTCTAAAGCACTGCTACTTTGAGGCTGATAATCGGAAAGAAAGGCCTCAAACACATCGTGATCATCGGATAGTGAAGACATAAAAATCTCAGGGCCTATAACAAATGACGAAGAAGGGCCGTCCCTGGCCCCAGCACCGGCGATAAACACCGATGCCAAACAATCATTTGCTTTCTCTTCGAACAATGCATATGCATCAAGCATAGCACTGTTTACAGACACGAA
>JANQHA010000319.1 GCA_028282865.1 Oligoflexales bacterium | reverse complement strand
GATGTTCAGCAGGCATCTATCTAGGATTAGCCACCTACGCATTACAGGTGAAAACATCTATTCCTTTGTGATCGATATTGGCAAAGAGACAACACTTCTTACGGTTCCAGTTTTTCTGGTGACCGCAATCATCGCATCTACAGTGACACTTTTACAAACAAGGTTCAATTTTTCATGGAAACGAATGAAGCCGGATTTTTCAAGAATGAACCCCCTAAAAGGGCTTATCAGGATGATGAGCTGGCAAGCTCCGGTAGAGCTCATCAAAGGGGTCGGCAAGATGTCAGCGGTCGCTGTTGTCTCATACCTAATATTAAGATCCGAGTGGGAAAAAGTTCCCGGTCTTATGCAGGTACCTATGTCCAAGATATGGAGTTACTGGGGAGGGATTACAAAGGACTTATTCTTATCGGTCGCGATGCTTCTAGTGTTAGTTGCTGGTTTTGACTACTTCTATAACTTCATGTCACTAGAGAAAAAACTAAAGATGACAAAAAAAGAAGTTAAAGAAGAGCACAAAAGACGCGAAGTAGATCCTCACATCAAAAATCGGATCCGAAGAATGCAACGCGATCTGGCCAGTCGTAGAATGATTGAAAAGACTCAAGAAGCTACCGTTGTGATCACCAACCCAACTCACTTCTCAATTGCACTCAAATACGAAGTCGGAATGGAAGCTCCGATCCTATTGGCAAAAGGTGTAGATTTTCTAGCATTACAAATGCGAGAAGCAGCTAAGGAACACAGTATACCTATCGTCGAAAACAAGCCCTTAGCACGAACCTTATACAAAATGGTAGATATAGATCAACCGATACCAGCATCACTCTATAAAGCTGTATCGGAAGTTATCAAGTACGTATTCCAATTAAAAGGGATTGGTTTTAAGAAAAGCCAAGAACCAAGAGTTTAGGGAAATAGATGGCTGAAACTGTAATAAATCAAGCATCAACAAAGCAAAAGGCTGGGCTATTTAAGCTATTAAGCGCCCCAGATATCCAATTTGCATTGGGTTTGATCGGTATTGTTTTCGTTATGGTTGTGCCTCTCCCACCACTTGTTCTAGATGTATTACTGTCGATTTCAATCGCATTCGCTTTTTTGATCCTACTTATTTCAATATATGTAAAAGAGCCCCTAGAGTTTTCGACCTTTCCAACCGTCTTGCTCATTACAACTTTGTTTAGACTGGCGCTAAACGTAGCTACTACTCGTAGTATATTACTAGATGGAGCAAGTGGTAGAGTAAGTGAAGTCGTCCAATCATTCGGCGAGTTTGTCGTCGGAGGAAACTATTTCGTTGGTTTCGTCATTTTTGCAATATTAGTTTTAATCAACTTCATCGTTATCACCAAAGGTGCAGGCAGGGTCGCCGAGGTCGGAGCTCGTTTCACCCTAGACGCTATGCCTGGTAAGCAAATGTCTATTGATGCCGATCTTAACGCTGGAATTATTGATCGAATCGAAGCGAAATCTCGCCGGGTAAAGATTGAACAAGAAGCCGACTTCTACGGTGCAATGGACGGTGCCAGTAAATTCGTTCGCGGTGATGCAATTGCCGGTATCATCATCGCAGCCATCAACATAGTCGTAGGATTAGTGGTTGGAGTAGTAACTTATAAAATGAGCTTTGCCGAAGCTGGGCAGATATTCACCCTACTTACAGTGGGTGACGGGCTAGTCTCACAAATTCCGGCATTAATAATCTCTACTGCGGCAGGTATAGTGGTAACTAGAGCGGGAACCACTACCGGACTAAGTGACACGCTAAACAACCAGGTAATTAATCACTCCAAAGCAATCTACATATGCTCTGGCATGTTAGTGATTATGGCAATAGTGCCAGGTCTGCCATCAGTTCCTTTTCTAATATTAGCTGCTGGTATGAGCTTTTTCGCTCGTTACGCAAAGCGGCTAGTAGATAAAAGACTAGTTGAAGAAACCGAAGCCAAAGCAAAAGCAGTGGCCGAAGAGGCCGTGGATGATTCTATCGAGTCATTGCTTCACATTGATACTCTGGCGTTGGAGGTTGGGGTAGGCCTTATTCCACTGGTAGATACTAAGCAAGGCGGCGAAATTCTTGAGCGTATCGTTTCTTCGCGCAAGCAGTTTGCCCAAGAAATGGGAATTGTAGTTCCAATGGTCATGGTTCGAGACAACATTCAACTTCGACCGGGAGAGTATCAGATCTTACTCAAAGGTAATGTTATCGGCAAGGGCAACCTCATGATCGATTATTACTTAGCTATGGACCCAGGAGATATTTCAGACCCACTGGAAGGGATCGCTGGTAAAGAGCCGGCATACGGCTTAGATGCCATTTGGATTAAGCCAAGCCAACGAGACGAAGCAACTTTCAGAGGTTACACCGTAGTAAACTGCGCCACGGTCGTGGTCACCCACCTCACGAAACTGATTGAGGAACACGCGGGCCAGCTAATCGGACGCCAAGAGACTCAGCACCTTATAGATCAGCTACAGCAAGAGGCGCCAAAAGTAGTAGAGGAAGTTATTGGGCCCGAGAGGTTATCCTTGGGAGATGCTGTAAAAATATTACAAAATCTTCTAGCGGAGAGGGTTAGCATACGGGATCTGCACACTATCTTTGAGACTGTTGCCGACTACTGCAAGCATATAAAAAATCCAGACCCACTGACACGCTACGTTAGAAAGGCGCTCGGACGCTCCATCACACAAAAACACCTCAGCCCTGATGAAACGCTGATTGTTATAACTCTAGACCGCGCGGTCGAAGACATGCTGGTATCAGGGCTACAACATCGCGAGGATGGCTCTACAACCCTACAGCTCGAGCCAGAAATCGCGCAAAAAATACTAAATGGCATTGCGGAATCGATCAAACACTTTCAAGAGACAGGTACTCAGCCGGTTTTGCTGTGCGGATCTTTAGTGAGATGGGATTTAAAACAATTAGTTAATAGGTTTATTCCCGGCCTAACAGTGATCGCATTCGATGAACTAGCACCGGATATTCAAACTCAATCAATAGGTATAGTAACTATTTAATAGGACCCAAAAGGGAGGGGTTATGCAAGTCAAAACTTTCGAAGCATTAACAATGAACGATGCCATAAAGTCAGTAAAGAATGAGTTCGGCAACGATGCAATCATTCTTAATACCAAAGAAAAAACTATCGATAAGAAAAATAAGATGTACGAGGTGACTGCAGCCGTTCCCGAGACTACTCCAAGTGCTGGAGCTAGCGCGGGTATTGCTGCATTTAAAGCTAGCAATCAGTCCTCGGAAATCTCCGAGCAGCTTAGCAGCCTAGATCAAAGAATTAGTAATTTAACTGATATCCTGCCAAGAAAAAGCAGCATTAATAATCTTGAGGGCGGCATCGAGGAACTAAAAGCTTTGTTGCTAGAGGCTTTAAGAACTAAAGAAAACCATATAATATCTCAGATACCAAAGTCGATGACTAAGCTGTACCGCCAGTTGTCGCTAACAGGAATCGATGAGAGCGAGCTTGCAAAGTTAATCACCTACCTAAAAGATTTGCCTGACCCAACTGAAAACTCCAACAAAATACCAATAAACATGGGCGACCATTACCAATCCCAAGCCATTAGGTGGATGTTAAAAAGAATCTCCATCACTCCAAAGTGGACCCCTGTCAGCGGCACAACAAAAATCAGAGCTTTCGTAGGGCCAAGTGGATCTGGAAAAACATCGGCCATTGCCAAGCTGGCAGCAAATTATCACAAGCAGCACAAAGCGAAAATTTTACTCGTATCATTTGATCAATCAAAGCTTGGCTCAAACGAACAGCTCAGACTATATGCAAAAATATTAGGTGTACAATTCGAAACCATCAACTCCACAAAAGACCTTGAGAAGATACTAGACAAAAATACCGACATCGATATGGTTTTCGTAGACACCGCGGGTCGAAGCCCTAAAAATAGCCAACTCATTGAAGAGCTTAACTTGTTTCAGGAGAGCTCGTTACCTCTCGATTTCCACTTAGTGCTATCCATAACTGAAAAACAGGCACAACTCGATCGCGCAATACGTAGCTTTTCAGCCCTAGGAATCTCCAGTCTAATATTTACTAAAATGGACGAAAGCTGGAGTTACGGAGAGATATTTAATTTATCAACCAAGTGGTCGCTACCGCTAAGCTTTTTTTCAACCGGGCCCAGAATACCGGACGATATCGAGCGCGCAAGTAAAGAACGAGTTGTAGAGCGAATATTTGGCTTATAGAAATTTATTATGGAGAAAACCGTGAACAGCGACACTACTTCAGGTGCCGGATTCAATTCCGAAAAGAAGATGAAATTCCAGAAAAACTTCCCACATGTTATCAGTATAACAAGTGGCAAAGGAGGTGTTGGCAAAACACTAACAACAGTAAATTTAGCACTTAGCGCTAGAAGGTTAGGCCTAAAGGTCTTGGTACTGGACGGTGACATGGGGTTAGCTAACGTCGATGTTGTGCTCGGACTGCAGGCTAGGTACAATATAAATGATGTACTAGAAGGTAGAATAGGGATCAACAGCATCATACTGGACGGCCCGCTTGGAGTTAAGATTATTCCTTCTGGATCTGGTATCTGTCAGCTAGCTCAGCTAAGTTTTGTGCAAAGAATCGCGTTGCTTGAGCAACTTGAGCAACTAAATGAGGATTTCGATGTCTTAGTCATCGACACAAGCGCTGGTATAGCAGACACGGTGCTCCATCTTAATTCAGTGGCTGAGCAATCTATTATTGTCACCACCCCAGAACCTCATGCAATGACGGACGCATACGCAATGATTAAAGTTTTATCCGATCAAAAGAAGCAACCCAACATATCGCTAATGGTGAATATGGCAAAAAGTGAAATGGAAGGACAACAGGTATATAACCGGCTATCCGATGTGGCCAATAGGTTCATTGGCAAGGACATAAAATACCTAGGCATGATTCCTTTCGATCCTCAGATTCAAAAATCTGTAGCACAACGTCGGGCAGCAAGCGAATTTACGACCCACACCAATGCAGGGCAGGCGTGGAATAAAATCGCACAAAATATTTTTGATAACCAAGGTGAGCCAGGTATTCGCGAGCAAGACCAAATCTGGCGCGAATTGGTTTGGGTAAATCAAAGCAATGCACAACTAAGCAGTATATAGACTGGATAGATAACTCTAAGATAGGAAGCTTGTATGAAGGGACTCGTCAAGCGGTACAAACAGGATACGAGTGGGGTAGACGGTAAGCTAAGAGACCAGCTTATAATGGACTACGCTCCACTTATTAGGTTCGTTGCACAAAGAATTGCAGCGCGACTTCCGTCTAACATCGAAATAGACGACCTAATCAGTGCAGGGGTCATAGGGCTCATGGACGCTATCGAGAAATATGACCCCAGTCGTGACAACAAGTTTAAAACATATGCCGAGTTTCGAATCAGAGGCGCTATTTTGGATGAACTCCGTTCTCAAGACTGGGTTCCACGGTCCATCCGAGACAAAGCAAAAAAAATCGATCGCACCTACGCTGAACTTGAGCAGAGATACGGTCGCGCCGTCTCAGACGAAGAACTCTCCAAAGCTATGGGGATAGACCTTAATGAATACTACACCATGGTTTCCAAAGTTAAGGCGGTCACTCTTCTATCAATCGATGAACTCTCAGGACCAGGACAAAACGACAAGAAGAGCTTACTTGAGTGCTTGGAGAATATCGGCTCGAAAAACCCGTTTATGCAATTAAAATCAAAAGGGATTCGAGAGCTTTTGATCAGAAACATTGAAGAATTACCAGACAAGCAAAAACTTGTGCTATCCCTTTACTACTACGAAGACTTAAACCTAAAAGAAATCGGTAGGGTTCTAGATGTCACTGAGTCTCGTGTAAGCCAGCTGCACACGCAAGCAGTCGGTAAGTTAAAAGGAAAGTTAAAGTCGTTACTAACCGATTAAAAATGGAGCGTTTATGTCGCAACAAACGGAAGAAAACAGCACCGTCGAAGCCAAACAAGATGCAACCGGTACAGCAAATACCACTGAGCAAACAAAAAGCAAAAAAAAGCTATTTAATGAAAATTTAGTACAACAATATCCAAGATCAAACAAAAAGCTAAAGCTTAGCGTCGAGAATTTTGGCTTAAAGAACCAAGACAATGATAAATCACTTAATGGCCAGAGCGTTCATATTAGCCCGCACGGAATTGAATTTAGAACAGCCGACGAGTACGAAGAGGGCACGCTCCTTAAAATACATGTTTCAATTCCCGACTATTGGGCAAGAAAGCAAAAGCACGTCAACTACGGCCGGATCGATCAGCCGGGTGATTTTAGAATCTTAGCGAAGGTGCAATCATCTAAAGAGGTCGGCAAGCGAGGCAAGAAGAAGTTGGTAATGGCAGAAACTCTGATTATCGACGAAGTCGATGAACAAGTATTAAAGAAGTTCCTTCAGGAGGGGTAAGTATGACCAGCCTACTAATAACACTACTTTTAATACTAGATTTTATCCTACTTGTTGGAGTCTACTACTTCGCCAAAAAACGTACTGATCATAGCTCGCTTATCACTGAAATTACCGAAGAGCGTAAGTATCTCACTGACCTAAGAAATTCTATGCAGGAAGATATCGAGCGAATCCAGCAGCAAAACAAGCAGGTTGTTAGCAAAATAAGTAAAATCGCGACAGAAGCAGAAATGGAAGTCAAAACCGGTAGTGCTCACCTTACCAAGGAGCTCGAGTCTATAGTTGGAGATCTTTCAAAATACTTCGAAGAACCTTTAGAGAAGCTATCTAA
>JANQHA010000293.1 GCA_028282865.1 Oligoflexales bacterium | reverse complement strand
ACGGCATAGTAATTCGACTTAGGGTCTAGCCAAAAGGCTGTTCCAGTAAACCCTAAGTGCCCCATGGTAAGCCCATTAAAAAAGCTATTAGAGCTAATATCGTCACCTTGCCTAAAACCAAGTAAAGAGGAGTTGTCATTAGTTATAAATTGATTATTTAGCTTTACAATACGTTTTCCAATACGCGATCGTAGCAAAGTCCTAAGGTATATGTTCAGCCCCGCCCCGCTGGCAAACAAACCACTATGGCCCGTCACCCCTGATAGAGCACCGCAGTTTTCATCATGAACAACACCCTTTGTCTCTACACCTCGTACTTTACAAAAACCAGTTGAAATAAACTGAGTCGATTTTGACAACTGACTAGCATATTGAATATGATTACAAACATCCGCGTCATTTAGCTTATTTTTACAAAAAAGATAGAACATCTCATCTAAATTTTTGCCGTTCTTCTTCTCCATAAGAAGGCCAAGAAGAATCATACCGACATCACTATAGTTATCAAATCCGATGAAGTTTTTATCGATCTCAACACGACTTAAAACCTGCAAAGCCTGCTGGTGCTTACTACTCGCATTTGCTTCTTTCTCTAAAAGGCAATTAACATAAAAATTACGCCAAGCTGGTAGTCCACTTTTATGCTTAAGCAGATCATATAGCTTAATATTCATCAAATGACGTATTTCTTTTAACTCATCAGTCTTTGAGAAAAAATCTCGCAATGTACTATCTGAATCAAACTTTTCACAAAAAACTAAAGGTACGGTAGCCAAGGCTTTAGTAAGGCTAGAAAGATCAAAAAAAGCGTCATCAGCATTAGTGACTTCTACAACCAAATCATCAGAGAATATATTTCCACAACTCACATAGTAGTGACTGTACAGTTTTTGCTCTAAAAAACTATCACACAAAGATTTAATCTTAGTTTCAATATCACTTATATTCATCAAGTAACTCTTGAAGAAGTTGATTTACAAGTTTGGGGTTAAATTTACCTTTAGAAGACTTCATAACCTGCCCAACAAGATATCCATAAACTTTCTGCTTACCAGACTTTAGTTCCTCCACCTGCAATGCGTTGTCGGCTAAAACTTTACGAACGGTTTCCACGATAACTGATTTGTCGTTGACTTGATCTAGGCCGAGCTCAGTGACACATTCTTTTGCGGTCTTTTTAGTCTCTATCATATAAAGGAAAACCTTCTTTGCAGCAGTAGAAGAAATACTTCCTTCAGAAAACATAACTAATAAACTCGTAAATGCATCAATCGATATTTCCGGCTTAGCTAAATCCCAGGAAAACTGCTGCGAAGCAGGTAAATAAGTTTCTATAAGCCAGTTAGCGATCTGTTTTTCATTTAACTTAGAATCAAGATTAGTTAATAGCTGTTCATAAAAATTTGCCACATTTTTATCCGAAGAAAGGACCGTCGCGTCCTGGTGCGTTAAACCTAAATTACCGGTAAAATGTTGATATACCTGATCAGGTAGTTTAGGCATCCTAGCCTTAACTTGTAAAACTAAATCACTTGACACCACTATTGCCTTTAAGTCTGGATCTGAAAAATAACGATAATCATGGGCATCTTCCTTCCCCCTCATAGGTTTAGTTTTGCCGCTACTCTCTTCAAATAGAAGTGTTTGCTGGACAACCTTTTCACCATTATCTAAAAGATCGCTTTGCCTTAAAACCTCATAATGAATTGCCTGTTCAATATGCCTATAAGAGTTTAAGTTTTTTACCTCACAACGAGTACCATATTCTAGGTCGCCGTGCTTGCGAAGAGAAATATTTGCATCACACCTAAAAGAACCTTCTTCAAGATTTGCATCGCTTATCCCCAAGTATTTAACAAGCATTCTTAACTTTTTTAGATATTCGGAAGCTTCAGCAGCCGTTCTTAACTCCGGCTCTGAAACTATTTCTAGTAGAGGTATACCAGCGCGATTTAAGTCTATGTACGAATACTCTTCGGCATGTATGCTTTTACCAGCATCTTCTTCTATATGAGCTCTAATTAGATTTATTTTTTTTCCCGAACTAAGAAGAATGCCGCCACCCTCGCAATAGGGTTTGTCAAATTGAGTGATTTGATAACCTTTTGGCAAATCCGGATAAAAATACTGCTTTCTAGCAAAATAGCTCTTAGGTTTTATTTCGGCACCAACTCCTAGCGCAAACAGCACCGCATATTCGATGACCTTTTCATTAAAAACTGGTAGAGCTCCTGGATAACCTAAACACACCGGACAAGTATTCTTGTTTACATCTGCACCAAAATTGGTAGGACAACTGCAAAAAAGCTTACTTTCAGTGCTTAATTGACAATGAACCTCTAGGCCAATAACGGTTTCATATTTAGTTTGCTGACTCATACTTTCCTCTAAACTAAATACTAGGGGTTCGAGAATGCCAGTAATTGTTTTTCTGCTCATATTGATAGGCTGCTTGCAATATCATTGATTCTTGGTACCACGGTCCCATCAACTGCATTCCGACAGGAAGATTCTGATCATCGAAACCTATTGGCATCGACAAGGCCGGAATTCCCACAAGATTTGCCGAGACAGTTGCTATGTCTGTTAAGTAAGCTTCAAGGGGATCTTTGTTTTTTTCACCTAACTTAAATGCAGTCGACAAACAAGTAGGTGAGATTAACAGATCTACTTCAGTAAAGGCCTGCTTAAACTCCTCTTTCATAAGATTTCGATATTTTTCTGCTTTACCGTAGTAAGAAGAGTAGTAGCCCATCGATTGAACAAATGTTCCTAGCATAATCCGCTGTTTTACTTCTTTTCCAAAACCTTGACTTCGAGAGCTTTTATATAGGTCATCGATATTATCCACATCATTTCCACTATAGCCGTAGCGAACTCCATCATACCTCGCAAGGTTAGAGGCTGCTTCTGCGGAAGCCAATACATAATATGCCGCTACAGCATTGCTTAAAGAAGGAATAGAAATATCAACCACTTTAGCACCCAACTTCTTAAGTTGATCGCAGGCATTCAAATAGGCTTTTTTTAAGTCTGGCTTCAACTTAGAGTCTCGAAGCTCTACTACACAGCCGAGCTTTAGGCCCTTTAAATCAGTCATCGCCCCTAGCTCGTCAAAGCAGCTGCTTTCATTTATTGATCGGACTGAGGTCGAGTCTTTTTCATCGAAACCTTTAATAACATCGTAGGTAAGAGCAAGATCTTTGACATTTCTTGCAAAAGGACCGACTTGATCCAAAGAAGATGCAAACGCGACAAGCCCGTACCTGCTTACGCGACCATAAGTAGGTTTTAAGCCGAAAATTCCACAGAAGCTAGCTGGCTGCCGAATTGATCCACCTGTATCGGACCCAATCGACACTGGCGCCAAGTCATGAGCAACAGCTGCTGCTGAACCACCAGAAGAACCACCCGGAACCTTGGTCACGTCCCAAGGGTTTTTGACTGAACCAAAGTAAGAATGCTCGTTAGTGCTTCCCATTGCAAATTCATCGCAGTTTGCCTTGGCAAAGATGATCGCCCCGGCCTCGCGCAATTTTTGAACAACCGTCGCGTCATAACCGCTACGGAAACCTTCAAGCATGCGAGAACCACAAGATGTCGGCATATCACGATCGACAATATTATCCTTAATTATGATCGGAACACCTGCTAGAGGAAGGTCATCTTTTTTGGCTATCTCTTTAAGCTGTTTAAGCTGTTTAAGCTGAGCATGAACTAATTCATCGCTAAAAAACGTTAAAGAATTGGTCTTAGCCTTGTTTTTATTAACTCTTGATATGTAAAAGTTATAGAGTTCATCTATATCTAATTGGTTAGCTAAAAAATCATTAGCGATCTGATGAGCAGTACTTGAGTAAGGTATAATGCCATCATTCATTTCTTATCCCACTATGCGCGGTACTTTAATAGAAATTGGTCTTTTTTCTTCTCTCATAATAGCCTTATCAGAACGCAAGACAGTAGAGTTAGTTTTATCTAAAAAAGGATCTTCCGTATCTATACCGGCTTTCTCTAGAACGGAAACGTAATCAATAATTTTTGCAAGGTGGGTTTGAAAGTAAGAAACCTCTTCAACAGACAGTTTGAGACGAGCTAAACCAGCTACATACTTAACCATCTCAGCATCAACTTTCAACTACTCCACCTCTTCACCATCAATTTCGGCGATTTTGGCAAAACTAGAAACAACCTCACCGGCATCTACATTCATAAGTCTAACGCCTTGTGTAAGCCTACCAACAACCCCGACTTCGTTGATATTAAATCTCATAACTTTGCCCGCGTTAGTCATAACCACTAAATCATCTTCGGGAGACACTTGCATAATACCTACAACAGGACCGTTACGTTCCGTTACTTTAATCGTATAGATACCTTTGCCGCCACGACTTTGAACACGATACTCATCTAGTGGCGTTCGTTTACCGTAACCGTTTTCACACACTGACAAGATATCGCCGTTGCCGCGAATGACCTCTAAACCAATGACTCGATCATCAGCCTCTGAAAATTTTATTCCGGTAACACCGCGGGCACTGCGCCCCATGGGACGGATGTCTTTTTCCGAAAACCGAATAGCTTTACCTAGCCGAGTTCCCAGAAGAATTGCATCGTCTCCGGTTGTTATCCCACATGATATTAACTGATCACCGTCTTCCAATTTTAGAGCGATAAGACCACTTTGACGCAGGTTGTCATAAGCCATTAGGTCGGTTTTCTTAATATATCCATTAGCTGTCACCGAAACCACATGACTTCCTTCACTAAACTCTCTGATTGGCAGTACAGAAATAATTGTTTCGCCACTCATTAGCTTAATTAAATTGGCAAAGTGCTTCCCACGACCGGCTAATTGCACTTCTGGCAAACGATAAACCTTTAAATCATATACTCGACCTAAATTGGTAAAACAAAGCAATGACTGATGGTTACTGGTGATAAATAAATCTTTTACTAAGTCTTCTTCTTTGGTTTTCATTCCGGTTCGGCCTTTACCACCCCGGCGTTGCGCTCTAATATCATTAAGCGGAGTTCTTTTTACATACCCGCCCATAGTTACCGACACAACTACATCATCATCAGCGACTAGGCTTTCCATAGTGAAGTCACCTGCTGCCGGCAAGATCTCAGTTCGCCTCTGATCACCGTATTTTTCTCTGAGCTCTTTGAGCTCGTCACGAATAATAGCAGTAACTCTTTCCGGCTTGTCCAATATATCTTTAAGATCTGCTATCTGCTTCATAATTTCGTTATAGTCAGCAACAATCTTATCTCTTTCCAAACCAGTCAATCTGGCTAGACGCATATCTAGCACAGCCTTGGCCTGAATGTCGCTAAGCTGAAATTTATCGACTAATAGTTGATGAGCGGTCGCGGAGTCTTTCGAGCCCTTAATGATAGCAACAACCTCATCGATGTTTTCGACAGCAGTTTTTAAACCAAGTAGTAAGTGGGCCTTTTCTTCTGCTTTTCTTAGGTCAAATGCTGTCCGGCGCAACACAACTTCACGTCGGTGTTCATAATAAGACTCAAGAATTTCTTTAATATTTAGTAGACGAGGTGCACCTTTTCGCAGTGCGACCATGTTTACGCCAAAGCTCGTTTGGAGTGGTGTTTGCTTGTAAAGGTTATTCAAAATAACTTCAGCCATCTCACCCTTTTTTAGGTCTATAACTACCCTTACTTCTTCTTTTGCGGACTCGTCCCTTAGATCAGAGATTCCCTCAAGCTTCTTTTCTCTAACTAATTCGGCAATCCGTTCAATCATTCTGGACTTATTAACTTGAAACGGAATTTCCGTGATAACGATACGCTGCCTAGATCCATGGTCCTCTATTTCTGTGCGGCCTCGCATAACAATTGATCCACGTCCGGTAGTATAAGCCTGTTTTATTCCAGCTATACCTAAAATACCCCCAGCAGTAGGAAAGTCAGGGCCTTTAAGGTAAGTCATAATCTCTTCTATTTTGATATCTGGTTTATCTATCAATGCCTCGACAGCATCAGCTATCTCAACGACATTATGCGGTGGAATATTTGTAGCCATTCCAACAGCAATCCCCGAGGCACCATTAGCTAAGAGATTTGGAAACTTAGTAGGTAACACAAGGGGTTCTTCTTCTTTGTTATCATAGTTAGGGCCGAAGTTAACGGTTCCGTGCTCTAAGTCCGCGAGTATAAACTCCGCCATTTTTTCTAGGCGTACTTCGGTATAACGCATCGCAGCAGGAGAATCGCCATCAATTGAGCCAAAGTTTCCTTGGCCATCAACCACCGGGTAACGCATAGAGAACTCTTGCGCCATCCTAACAAGAGCATCGTAAACAGCGTTGTCACCGTGAGGGTGAAACCTACCAATAACATCACCGACAATACGCGCAGACTTAAGATAGGGGCGATTATGGTAGTTTCTAAGCAGGTGCATCGCATATAATATTCTTCTATGCACCGGTTTAAGACCATCGCGGACATCAGGCAAGGCACGTGAAACTATGACACTCATAGAGTAGTCTAAGAATGACGTTTTTAATTCGTCTTCTATATTGATGGTTTTTACTGCGCTCATTTGTTCCATACAACTTAGTCCTTGCTCAGTCTTTATATATCAAGGTTCTTAACATTCAATGCATTCGTCTGAATAAAATCTCTACGAGGTTCGACATCATCACCCATAAGAGTAGAAAATATACGGTCAGCTTCCATCGCATCCTCTACTTCGACTTGAAGTAGCGTCCTATGGTCTGCGTGCATGGTGGTTTCTTCAAGCTGATCTGGGTTCATTTCACCAAGACCTTTATAACGTTGGATATACGAGCCCTTACGCCCTCTCTCCAGAATATAATCTTTTAGCAGAGTAGTAGATTTAATACTTACTGTATTTTTAGTCGAAACATCATCTTCATCCGAGTCGTTTTCGCTACCAGCTTTTTTAAGATCTGTACAGGTAAACGGGGCTTTAGCTACCTCATCTAACTGCTGCCGTATCCGCCGAAGCTCTATAACTTCGCTTCCTGAAAACAAAGTAGCATCTAAAATAGAGTTTTGAGGAATATCCTTAACTCTAGTATGTAGGACTAATTTATACCTCGAATTATGCTCGTCAAATTGACATTCCCCCGAAACATATATGTCATCAGAAAACCTCACTTTCAAATATTGCTTTATTTGATCGAGTAAAGCTAAGGTTGACGCCTCATCTTTAAATTGATCAGGGCCGATATCTTCGTTGAGAACTACAAACTCAACCACTTCTTTCGAACGCCGGCGTGAGGCCATTGTTAGTAGTTCTTGATATCGCTGTAACCTTGTTAAAACTCCCCGGATAATCGAGAGATCTAACAGCTTGCCATCGGCATCCTTAATAGATATAGAATTTAATCCCGCATCCGCAAGATATTCCATCAGCTCTTTATCGTCCTTAAGGTACTTTTCAACCTTACCTTTTTTGAATTTATAAAGGGGAGGCTGCGCGATGTACAGGTAACCTCTTTCAATAACCTGCGGCATCTGCCGAAAAAAGAAGGTTAATATAAGTGTTCGGATATGAGCACCGTCAACATCGGCATCGGTCATTAGAATGACTTTATGATATCGAATTTTGGTAATATCAAAATCGTCTTTACCGATACCGGTTCCTAACGCTTTTATCAGAAGTTTTATTTCCTGAGATGACAGCATTTTATCAAACCGAGCTTTTTCAACATTTAATATTTTACCTCGTAAAGGCAAGACAGCTTGAACCTTCCGGTCTCTAGCTTGCTTTGCCGAACCTCCCGCCGAGTCACCTTCCACTAAAAACAGTTCACATAGTGCGGGGTCCTTTTCCTGGCAATCAGCCATCTTGCCAGGTAATCCTGCAAACTCAAGAGCCCCCTTTCTTCTTGTCAGCTCTCGGGCTTTTTTCGCTGCTAAACGAGCTCGAGCTGCATCCGCGATTTTCTGAATAACTTTTTTTATCGCCGTAGGGTTTTCATGAAAGTAGTCAGTTAACTTTTCCTGAATAATAGACTCAACCCATGGCCGGACTTCAGGGTTACCTAGTTTAGTTTTAGTTTGACCTTGAAATTCGGGGTTTTTAATTCTAACCGCTACAACACCAGTGAGACCCTCACGGATATCATCCCCAGTGACTGATAACTTCATTTTCTTTAACACACCGGAGTCTTGAGCGAACTTATTTACCACCCGTGTCAACGCTCCGCGTAAACCAGTTAAGTGAGTTCCGCCCTCTAGGGTATGTATATTATTTACATAAGAAAAAAAGCTCTCGTTATAAGAGTCCGTCCATTGCAATACACACTCAATCTGAGCTTTAATTTTCTTCGAATCATCAAATTGGTAAGATTTAATATAAACCGGATCGGGGTGAAGAGGCGTCTTACCTTTTGTTAAAAACTCACAAAAAGAATTTAAGCCACCTTCATAGAAAAAAGTGTCTTTTTTATCAGATGTTTCATCAATCAGGTTTATTGTTATACCGCTATTTAAAAAAGCTAGCTCACGTAAGCGCTTGGAAAGTATTTCGAAGCTGAAAGTCGTATCCGAAAAAATAGAGGCGTCTGGCTTAAAAACAGTTTTAGTACCGTGCTTATCGGTATTACCGATGATCTCGACATCGCCATCAATGATCCCACGCTTGTAACTTTGATGGTAAACATTACCTTCTCTACAGACCTCGACATAGCACCACTCTGACAATGCATTTACGACAGAAGCACCTACTCCGTGAAGGCCACCCGAAAAGGCAAATGCTTTATCGTCAAACTTGCCGCCGGCATGAAGAACCGTCATGACAACTTCAAGAGCTGATTTCTGTTCTTTTGAGTGTCTAGAAACAGGAATACCGCGTCCATCATCTAAAATACTTGCAGATCCGTCCATATGGAGGCTGACATTTATCTCCTTGCAAAAACCTCCCATTGCTTCGTCTATAGAGTTATCGACGATTTCGTAAACTAGATGATGAAGGCCTTCAGTACCGGTAGAACCAATATACATTCCAGGACGTTTCCGAACTGCTTCAAGACCTTCTAATACTTGAATATTATCAGCAGAGTATTGTCCTGTTTCTTTGGTTTGTTCAACTTCTTGCTCTTCCAACTTACTACTCCGTCATTAACGTGGGGTATGGTGTTCTTTTATTGGGACCAAAACGTGCAGAGACTTACACTGCTTAGGTTCTTCTCGAGGTATGATAACAATTGGATCGTTTTCGGTTTTAAACTGCAATGTCAAGTCTTCACCAGGAACAGTCGAGAAAACATCCGTTAAAAATTTACCATTGATCGCCAACTGCGTATCAGCTCCTTTAAATCCATCTTCTAATTTCAAAGTCTCCCTACTCTCAAAACTACCCATAGTTCTAGAACTGAGAGTTAAGCAGCTGTCATGAAACTTTAATCTTAATGCATGATTCTTATCAGCGGCAAGTAAAACCCTCCGCGTCACATGATGAAGGTTTAATCTGGATAATCTAATTGGGTTTAGATTCGCCGTTGGCAATACACCTTGATATTTAGGGAAACGAACACTGGATAGGCGAGTAAATATCTCATACCCCTCCACACTACCCAATAATGTCGTTTTATCGTCTGAGATCCGCAATTTAACCACTTCGTAGCCACATTGGCACATCTTCTGTAACTCTTGTAGTGCTCTTTTTGATAAACAAATCCCTTCTGGTAAAAATTTCTCTGGTAAGTCTAATTCGACCTCACAGTATGAAAGACGAAAGCCATCAGTCCCAACTAATCGAAGTTTATTGTTAGCAGCTCTGTGCAAAAAAGCAACAGAACCATAGTTCCTAGGTGAGTCTTGTTCAACACAAAATTGCACTTGGTTGATCATGTAATCTAATTTAGCCGAAGACACCTCAGCTTCATTAGAAGAGCTGATTTCTGGAGGAGCCATCCATATCATATCTTCTAT
>JANQHA010000188.1 GCA_028282865.1 Oligoflexales bacterium | reverse complement strand
AATGAAAGATGGGTTGGGTCTTCGGATACTTCTGGCCAAATTGTAATTTCAAAAAACCTTGGCAATGGTTTGCTAAAGGTCATAAAGCATGGGTATGTTCAGTTTACCAAAGAGGTTTCTTTAAAGAACAAGAAAAATATTGAGATCGTGCTTAAGCAGAATGCGACTTTTTTGAAGGTAGCTTCGCAGCCTTCGGGGATCTCAATTTATGTCGACGATAAGTTAGTTGGCAAAACACCCTTAGCAAAGTCTTTAGCTAATCAGTCTGGCTTTGTGAAGATTGAAGCACGCGGTCCCAAGGGATTTAAAAGTTATTCCAAGGTTGTTGATTTGGCTCATAACTCTGATTTTTCTGGGGCTAACAAAATCCGATTGGAAAAGGATGTGCGAGCTAGCGCCTTGCAGATGATACAAACTGGCCAGTTCGCTGGAGCCTTGAAAATCTTAAAGCGTATTCCCAAAGATCACTCCGATTATTTAACAGCTAACCATGATATTGGCGAGATTTACTTAAACAAATTGGGTAATCCTCTTGAAGCTGCTAAGTATTTTTCTATTGTTACCTCGGACATTTCTGTTAAGAGCTTTGTCGACAAAAGATTTATCGGATCCCATATAAATCAAGGCATCGCCCTCTTTTTGATTGGAGAGAGTTTGGCTACCAAAGACCCGTCGGGAGCGCAGCAGCACTACCTTCGAGCGGCACAGACTCTGGAGGCGGTTTCTCCCCAGCTACGATTTGTTTCAAAGGCCGAGTATGAAGATGCTGTTCAGGCAGTTGCTTACCATTTAGCTTTATGCCAACACAAACTTTGGTTTCAAACTAAAAATCAGGCTTATCTAAACTCGGCGTATAAGGGTTGGCGTTCTTATTTAGATCACGCCAGCAGCCTTAAAGAAGCTCAGAATGGACCGTTGTTAGACGGAGCTAAAGTATATTTTAAGCAAGCTGAGGCGGACTTAAACATGATTACTAATGGCTCAGTAGTTAGGTGACTTTGTTGAAAGCACTCTTTTTATCTTTGGTGGCTTTAGTGCTAGCCTCATCATGCGCAAGTGGCTGGAAGTCTCTTTTTCGTGATGAAGGTGTTCCTCTTTTGGACTTTCGAGCTAGTGACGGTAATTATTTTCCAGAGTCTATTAAGGTCTTTTTTGAGGGAAACGACTACTATGCTAAGCACTACCCTTATCTGGTCGATGCAAAAAAAGGCATAAGGTTGGTTCAGGTCAAACAATTGAACGAAGAATTAGGTAAATCTAGCCTGAACGAATCCAATTTGAGTTGGTCAGCTGATGGCATGTATCTTAGTTATGAAACAATTGGTGACCGGGACCGAAGGATTCAAGTTAAAAATTTAGCTGGTGACTACACCCGCGATCTGTTCGTAGTTTCTAAAGGCTCAAATAGTTTTTTAAATGGGATGGTGAACCGGTATGTGCATTCTTATAACTCTGGGTTGAGTTGGTCGCGCGGAAGTACTCAGTTTGCCTTTATGTCAAACGGTGGAGTCGGCGAGTACAATATTTATGTTGGTGCCGTCGGAGTCAAAGAAGAGCCTATAATGCGTAGCCCGTCGAAAGATGGCTATGCAAATTGGAACCCCAAGACCGATGAAATTGCCTTTGTCAGCGCTCGGTCTGGTAACGGGGATATTTATTTGCTTGATGTAAAAAAGGAGCGCTTATCGCGTCTGACTAAAGGTGGCGCGGTCGATCTTTTTCCCCAGTGGTTTCCCAATGGTCAGGGTTTGGTTTATTGTAGTGGCAACGCTTCTTCACATAACATCAAAGTTTTAGCTCGTAATAATGCTGGACGGTGGGTTAAGCATTATAAGGTCACTAACTGGTCAAGAGATGATCTGAGACCAACGATTTCTCCAGATGGTAAATTACTCGCATTCTACTCAAGTGCAGCGTCGGTAGGTTTAAATAAACCTACTAGCTGGAACATTCATGTCGTGCCACTTCGGGAAAAGGCTTATTCGGCTAGAGCATTGAATTCGATGATTGTTGCGAGAAATGTCGTGGTTGACCTTAACACCGGTCCAGCTTGGGCACCAGATGGTCGAAAAATATTCTATGTAAAAAATGACTCTAAAGAATTTAATCCGATATACGGGTATAATTTATTTACCGGTCGAACTTACAAGCTCAAGACTGGTACTAGAATGAATCGGGATTTACTTATTTCTAAGTTAGGGATTCTTAGTTTTCGAGCCCAAGTAGGGGTTTGGGATCGAGTGTTTGTTGCTCTTACAAATCAAGGCCTTCAGCTACAAGGCCTAAATAAATATTTGGATAGTAGGATTCATTATGAGACGTTTTAAGAACTTTTTTTTGGTAGTTTTTTTCTCTTTTTTAGGGGGCTTTTCCGGGCAGGTTAGTGCTAAGGAAAGTAACTTGGTCTATGGCGAAGCTGGTCGGCTAGATACCTTCGACCCGTTTACAACTCATGAAGCTTCTGGGCAACGTCTAGCAGACCTAATCTTTGATGGCCTAGTTTCAATTGACTCATCTGGGCGATACCTGCCTGGCCTAGCGACATCTTGGAAAATATCTGGTAGCCGAACCTCGATCGATTTTAACTTGAGAAAACAAGTCTACTGGCATGGGTCGAAAGAGGAATTTGATGCAGATGATGTTTTGACGACCGTTAGGTTACTCAAATCTGCCGAAAGCGAGATTCCTAATAAAGAGAGGTTTGAAGTTATTGGCTCTGTGAAAAAGATTAATTCCCATAAGATTAGAGTTCAGCTGCAGCGGGCGTTGCTTGATCCTCTTAGAGTTTTGGCATTTAAAATTATCCCTCACCATGTATTGACGGCTGATAAGTCATTAAAGCGTGGTAGCGCATTTGCTCGGCATCCTATCGGCACTGGTCCTTATGCTTTTGTACGAGCCAGTGATCATGGTGAGGTATTACTAAGAGCTAATACTAAATATTTTGCCAAGAAAGCTAAAATCAAACAGATTGTCCTTAAGACGTTCTCAGATCAAAGTATCATGGCGCAGTCGTTGATGTTTAATTCGCTTGATTTAATCACTTACGTTAGCCCTAGAGATTTGTCAGAAGTAATTGGTGATAGGAAGCTAAGTGTCATTCCATACGATGCACTGTCATTTACTTTCTTCGCTATGAATACTGGCAGAGGCATTTTAAAAGATACCAGGATTCGTCAAGGTATAAGCCACGCGGTCAATCGCTCAGAAATGCTGCAGGCCTTCTTTCGGGGAAAGGGGCAGCTTATCTCCGGGCCTTTTCCACCGACCTCATGGGCCTATAACTTGAATGTTAAGGGCTTAGACTATAGCCCCGAGAAGTCTAGGATGTTGTTTTCTCAAGCTGGACTAAAGGACCTAGACAACGATGGTTTTTTGGAAACCTCTGACGCTAAGCCTGTTAAATTAGTATTCACGGTGCCTTTAGCTGGAGAAAGCGAAATGGTAAAACGGATGGTTCTGGCCTTTCAAAATTACCTAAAGCAGGTTGGTTTAAAGGTAGAATTGCAGTTTATGGACTGGCTTGTTTGGAAGAACCAAGTTATCGGCAAACGAGATTACGACCTTACTATTGCCTCTTGGAGCTTTGACGACGCCAGTAATATCACCAGTCTATTTCACAGCTCAAGTGCGCAGCCTTGGGGAAATAACTTTGTTAACTTTAAAAATGACGAAGTGGACTCTTTGCTTACCGAAGCTGACGCGACTAATGACTTTGAAAAGAAGCGAGCTATCTATCACAAAGTTCATGCGATTCTTGCTAAAGAAGTCCCATATACTTATCTCTGGACTCTTATGCATCACGCTGCTCACAGCTCAAAGCTATCTAGTGTCAGGATAGAGCCATTTTCGTTCTTCAAGTACGTTTCTACATGGGGGGTGAGATAGTGGCAGATGCCCAAGTCGGTGATAAGGAAGAAAAAACCAATATTTCTGAGTACTTAGATACTCCTCGGAAGCGACAAAAGAATTTTGTTGTGCTGGCAGTATACGGTTGTATGGACCTTGATCTGGTAAAGTACATCGAGTCGTTTGTAAAGCGGACTTATCCAGGCTTAGCTTTAGTACGCCCAAAGAACGAAGAAGAATTAGCTCGATATTTAACAAGAAAGCTATCTATTATTATTATTCACGATCAATTTATTCCACAGGAACGCTGTTTTAATTTAATTCAAGAAGTTAAAACTAGGCGACGCAAAGATGTCATCCCAGTTTTGTTTTTTACTGAGAACCAGGAAGAGCTTATTCGAGGCTACCGAGATCATCTGTCTGCATTTCAAGAGGCAGATGATTTTTGCGACTACACTGCACTGAATAAGACACAAATACTTGAATATATTAAACAGGGCATTGACAACAAGAATCGTCGCCGCAGTCGTCGCTATAAGGTTAGTATTGCTTCAACGCTTTATAGTCTGCGTCATGACAGCAAGGTAAATGCCCATTTTATCGACTTAAGTATTCATGGCGGACTTATTCGGCTAAACGGCGGCCTTGATATGAAGTGCGATGATCAGATTAAAGTGAGCCTTCCAAAAAATCCTAGGTTGATTTCCCAAGGAGGTGAGTTTATTAGGCTATCTGGTAGAGTGAGGCGGGTTCATATCGGAGGCGATGTCTTAGCTTTTAGCTTTGAAAATATCAGTGAGCAAAAAAACACCGAACTGACTAAGTATATTTTAGACCTTATCAAAGACCAGGTTTAGACTAAGCTATTAGGAGCCTTCTTTTCGGTAAGCAATAGCTTCACCGATTAAGCCCTGCATACGCTTAATGATTTTTTTGTGAAATCTTTTAATCTGCCTGGATTTTTCTTTTTCATCTTCGGCAAGCTTTGGTGGGATAATAGGCTCACTGAGAAAATGTACTAATTTTATTGGCCTTGGTATCGGGGTTGGCCCAAGGCCTCTAAATGGCGCGAATGGTAATTTGAACTTCTTATAAACCCATAATGAGACCTTGCTGGTAGGTAGTACATCAAAAATATCGTCAGCTTTAGGACACGCCGCTAGTATTATGGGCGATTGGGTTTCGGCAGCTAGTTTTGCAAAACCTAACCTTTGATCCCAGAGGATCTGATACCTCTCATTCATATTGCGAATTGATTCGCGCATTCCCCCTGGAGCAACGGTTAAGACTTCACCGGCCTCAAGTAACTTACGAGCTGTGTTCTGGTTTCCCTCTACTGCCCCCAGTTCGTCCATAAACTGCTTAATGAATTCAAACTTGAAAAACCATTTATCCATAAGCGCTCGTGGAAGGCGTCCAGTATTTTGGTATATATAATTACTTAAGAGACCGATGTCATAGGTCGCTAAACTATGGTTTGAAGCAATAAGGCAGCGACCTTCTGCTGGAAGGTTTTCGATGCCTATCACTTCATGCCTATGATAAACT
>JANQHA010000131.1 GCA_028282865.1 Oligoflexales bacterium | reverse complement strand
CTTGAGTCTCGTAAGCCCAGTCCGAAGAAGAGGTTCTCGGTATGTCAAGTCTGTCGTAGGTGTAGCCTTGATTGCAGCCACTTTATCCAAATGGTTTTTCAAAAAGCTGGTTTCCAAGCGCCTTACCTAACCACTCGTACGATGTTGGCTTTGAGCCGGCGTAGACTGGTACGAAATTATCACTTGATCGATCTTGGCAAAGCGGTTGACCAAGCTAGGGTAGGGGATCTTGCAGTCTATAGGGACCATGTGGTTTTGTTGACAAAGATATACCCGGGCGGTTACGCAGATATTATCCACGCAACTGGAGGTCGAGACATTCGTGCGCCCGGACAAGGGGTTCAGAAAGAGCGGATGGCATTGATAGCCAATTTCAGGGGACCAGTGCTGCGCATCTTACGGCACAAAGCCCTGGTAGCTCGCCTACCAAATGCTCAGCGATCTAGGCAGAAGCCTCTGTCTAAAAAATAATCAAAAGACCTAATTTATTGAATTTTAGTAACCTAGCAGTTATGGTTTAGCGCTTGTGAAAGCGTTAGTGATTATATGGAATTAGGATCTATTCATGATTTCGACCCAGCAGTTTCGTAAGGGAGCAAAGATTGAGCATGACGGTAAACCATATGTAATGGTCGACTTTCAGCACGTCAATCCGGGTAAAGGTTCAGCTTTTTGCCGGACCAAACTCAAAAACTTAGAGACCGGACAGGTTTTGGAAGTGACCTATAAGTCGGGCGATATGGTACCCGTTCCCGATTTAGAGTTTAAGGAGATGCAATACCTTTACAACGACGGTGATAATTATTTCTTTATGGATACCAAAACCTACGACCAGACCCAACTGACAGAAAAGGAAGTAGCTGATCAAAAGTTTTATATTATAGAAAATAGCATGGTTCGTGTGACCTATTTCCAAGGGCGAGCAGTTGCCTTGGAGGTGGATAATTTTGTTGAACTAGAGGTTACTGAAACTCAGCCAAATATCAAAGGTGACACCTCTGGAGGAGGTGGCAAACCAGCGACCATGAGCACTGGACTTACGATCACTGTTCCATTTCATATAAACGTCGGTGACAAGCTTAAGATCGATACGCGATCTGATAAATATGTAGAGAAAGTTAAGTAGATCCTAATTTAAAAGGAATTGCTCTGATGGATACCAAAAAAATAGAAAAACTCATTCAACTTTTAAAAAAACACGGTTTACACGAGTTGGAGGTTGAAGAGGATGGCAAGCGGGTTAGGGTGTCAAGCGGGGCAGGCGCTTCGGTAGTTTCTGCGCCATTGCCACAGCCGACGGTAGCAGCGCCCGTTGCGGCAACTACGTCCGAACCGTCGGTGCCTAAATCTAATATCCCTCTTGAAAAGCAGGTTAGGTCACCATTTGTGGGAACCTTTTACGAGGCTTCGAGTCCAGATGCAGAGCCGTTTGTTAGACCTGGGCAGCGAGTGAAAAAAGGCGACACCTTATGCATCATCGAGGCTATGAAAATTATGAATGAGATTGAAGCGGAGCGCGACGGAACTATCAAAGAAGTTATGGTCAAGAACGAGCAGCCTCTGGAGTTTGATCAGCTTGTCTTTATCTACGAGTAACATATGAAAAAAGTTCTTATCGCGAATCGTGGTGAAATCGCAGTGCGCGTCATTCGAGCCTGTCAAGAACTTGGCTTGAAAACTGTCGCGGTTTATTCTGTAGCTGACAAAGAGTCTTTGCATACCAAAATTGCTGACGAAAGTATCTGCATCGGCCCTGGTCCAAGTATTAAAAGTTATTTGCATATTCCTGCAATTATGAGCGCTGCTGAGGTAGCTGGTGTCGATGCCTTGCACCCTGGTTACGGGTTCTTGTCTGAAAATGCAGAATTTGCAGCTTGCTGTGAAAAATACAACCTTACTTTCATTGGCCCAAAGGCTGAGCACATAAGAGCACTGGGAAATAAGGTCGAAGCACGGGCGCTCGCCGAGGCTGCGAATGTTCCGATGCTTCCTGGAAGTGACGGTGCGGTGTCTAGTATTGATGAAGCGAAGAAGGTAGCCGAGAAGATTGGCTTTCCTCTTATCATTAAGGCCGCTGCAGGCGGTGGTGGCCGCGGGATGAAAGTTGTCAATAAGATGGGTGATCTTGACGTGCAGTTTCAGATTGCGCAACAAGAAGCCCAGAGTTTTTTTGGAAATCCTGATGTTTTTATCGAGCGGTACTGCGCTAAACCTCGTCATGTTGAGGTACAGCTAGTTTGTGATCATCACGGTAATTATGCACATATTGGTGAGCGAGATTGTTCGATCCAGCGCCGCCATCAGAAGTTGGTGGAGGAAGCACCATGCCCAGTGTTTGACCGACAAAAGAGAGATGAAATAGGGCAGATCGCTGTTCGGTTAGCAAAGCAAGTCGGCTATCGCTCATTGGGAACTGTTGAGTTTTTGATGGATGAAGACGGTTCGGTGTATTTTATGGAAGTGAACACCCGCGCTCAGGTAGAGCATCCGGTGACCGAGATGGTCGGCCATATCGACCTGATTAAGGAGCAGATAAAGATAGCAGCGGGTGATCCTCTTAGCTTCGACCCGAATCAAGTTGAACTTCGAGGTCACGCTATGGAGTGCAGAATCAATGCCGAAGACCCCGATACTTTCGCACCGTGGCCCGGAAAAATAACGGCTTATCATGAACCAGGTGGCCCCGGGGTTCGGATCGATAGTATGATCTATTCGGGCTACACTGTGCCTTCTATTTACGATTCCATGATCGCTAAGCTGATCACCTACGGAAAGGACCGGGAAGAGTGTATCGTTAGGATGCGCCGCGCTTTAGGTGAAATGAAGGTTGACGGTATTAGAACTAATATCAATTTTCATTTAAAACTTTTCTCGCATCCAAAGTTTATTGCTGGCGACGTTTCTACTAAATTCTTGGAACAAGAAACCTTATAGCTATCCCGGCAGTCACAGTGATTGCCAGGTGCCTAGTTAAGGTTATTTCAGTGTCGGATAACTCGTAAGGTTGGCTGGATCAAGTTCCCAAATGGCCGCACTCCAACCTGCAGCATCAAGTCCATCAACTATGTTGT